>VAWU01000030.1:0-42668 GCA_005888325.1 Actinomycetota bacterium | reverse complement strand
GCGCATCGGACGCTTCCGGGAGGCGGCGGTGGAGCTCGAGGCTGAGGCCGAGGCTCAGCCCGCGGGCGCCGCCGCACTGCTGAGCGAGGCCCGGCAGCTGCGGGGCCGGCTCAACTAGCGCCCTGACGGCACTAGCGCGTCACTGGTACAGCGACACCATCGCCGCGGCGGTGGTGGCCAGCCGAGACCGGAGCGAAGGCGGATCGATCACCTCGACCTCGGCACCCAGCTGCAACAGGTCGTCGTACGCCTCCTCGAGGTTCTCGAAGGCGACGGTGCACCGCGCACGGGGCTCGTCGAGCCCGTCTCGCTCGCTGATCGAGCGCCCACCCTGACGCTCGAGCCCGCACAACCACGCGTAGCCCGCATCCGACACGCGGACCACCACCTCGACCGTCGGGACGCTCGCCTCATAGTGCTCGACCGTCGCCTGCCAGAACCGGGCCAGGTCGAAGTCGTCGGGCCGCTCGAACTGTTCCTCGAGCAGCGAGACCTCCTCGACGCGCGAGAGCCGGTAGGTGCGGAGCTCACCCTCGCGTCGGGCCACCAGATACCAGACCCCGGCCTTCAACACGAGGCCGAGCGGTTCCAGGTTTCGGGTCGCGGCCTCCTTCGCCCCCGGGTGCCGGTAGCGCACCGTGATGCGCCGGTCGTCCCAAACTGCCGCGGCGACCTCGACGAGATGGGGCTGGTTGCGTCCCCCACGGAACCAACGCGGGGCGTCGAGGTGGAATCGCTGGCGCGCCAGCGACGCGCGCTCGGCGAGCTCCTCAGGCAGTGCGGCCAGCAGCTTGAGCTGGGCCGCGCCGAGCACGGTGCCGAAGCCGAGCTCGCCGACCGGCCCGGCGACGCCGGACGCGAACAGCGCCTCGGCCTCCTTTGCCGTCAGCCCCGTCAATCGGGTGCGGTAACCGTCGATGAGCTGGCACCCCCCGTTCGGCCCCGCCTCCGCGTAGACGGGCACCCCCGCCGCGCTCAACGCCTCGAGGTCGCGGTAGATCGTCCGCACGGAGACCTCGAGCACCTCGGCCAGCTGGGCCGCCGTCATGCGGCCACGCGTCTGGAGCAGGAGCAGCAGCGAGACCAGCCGGCTGGCTCTCATCGGCTCACGTACCCGACGCGGCTGCCGTACCTGCGCTTCGGCGCTCGCACCGGTCCACTCTAGATGGATTCCACTGACAGGGGATGTCAGTGGGAGAGGCGCAGAATCACATCGATGTCATCGCTCGACGCCGAGGAGGACACGATGCACCCATTGCTGGCCGGCGACCTCGCCCGGCAGCGGATCGACGCGTGCGAGCAGCGGGCCGAGCACCGCCATCTCATCGGCAACCGGCCCCACGGGCCGGGTGCGGCCGTTCGCATGGCGGTGTGGGCTGCCGCCTCTTCCTGTCCGGGCACCGCGAGAGGGGCGCCCTCCCGTCCGGTTGACGCGGGGGTGTCGGCTACGCCACCTCGACGACCGACGAGGGGTCCCACGCCGCCAGGTCCGCGAGGCGGGTGTCGTTCGAGAAGACCTCGACGATCGGCTGGTGCACACCGAGCCGCTTCTGGAGCCGCTCAACGTGCAGCATCTGGTCCCACAGCACCAGCGTGGCCACCACGCCGGCCACGCCGGCGCGCGCCGTGCGTCCCGAGCGGTGGAGGTAGCCCTTCTGGTCCTCCGGCGGGTCGTAGTGCACGACCACGTCGATGGCGTCGACGTGGATGCCGCGAGCGGCGACGTCGGTGGCCACGAGCACCTGCTGCGTGCCGGCGGCGAAGTCCTTCAGCGCCTTCTCCCGCAGGCTCTGGCGCAGGTCGCCGTGGATGGCGTGCGCCTGCACCCCCTCGCGCCGCAGTTGGAGAACGAGGCGGTCGGCACCGCGCTTGGTGCGGACGAACACGAGCGTGCGATTGGCGCCACGCGCGATCGCGGCGGTGACCTTCACCTTGTCCATCTGGTGGACCGCGAGGAAGCGGTGCTCCATCTCCTCGACCGTTGCCTGGGTGGAGACCACTTCGTGATGCACGGGATCGTGCAGGTAGTGGCGGATGAGATAGCGCACGTCGCCGTCGAGCGTGGCCGAGAAGAGCAGGGTCTGCGCGGGGTGATCGAGCTTGCGCAGCACCCATTCGACCTGCGGCAGAAAGCCCATGTCGGCCATGCGGTCGGCTTCGTCGATGACGACGAAGTCGACGTCGGACAGCTTCAGGGCGCCGCGGTCGAGGAGGTCGATGAGTCGCCCGGGTGTCGCCACCGCGATGTCGAGCCCGGCCTGGAGCGCGCTGATCTGGCGCTCGACCGCGGCGCCGCCGTAGAGCACACCCACCGTGCGGTCACGCGCCGCAGCGATCGGTGCAAGTGCATCGCTCACCTGCAACGCGAGCTCGCGGGTGGGCACGAGAACCAAAGCGCGGGGACGGCACGGGGCCGCCTTCTCGGTGCGTTCGATCATCGGAAGGCCGAAGGCGAGGGTCTTGCCCGAACCGGTCTTCGCCTTGCCGCACACGTCGCGACCGGCCAGGCCGTCGGCGATGGTCAGCGCCTGGATGGGAAACGGATCGGTGATGCCGGCGGCCGTGAGGGCTCGCACCACGTCGGGCGAGAGCCCGAGCGTGGCGAAGGTGGTCGTCATCAGGTGTCGTGTGCTCCTGTCGTCTCGTCGGTTCGGTGGGTCGTCCTCCAGGGCGACTCCGACGAGAGACGGTGCGTCTTGACGGCTGCTCTCGAACGACGGTGAACGCTGATGAGGTGACCCGCGAGGGCACCGGGACGGTGCTCGCCCGCAACTACAGAAACAATGCTAACAGACGACGGCGTCGATCAGCGGTACGACGGGACGAAGCGCGGCCACGGACGGGCCTGCTCGTAGAGCCGCGCCAGACGAAGCACGACCTCGTCCGCGTGACGGCGACCCACGACCTGCAGGCCGACCGGCAACCCTTCCGACGTGAGCCCCGCGGGAACCGACACCGCCGGGTTCCAGCACAGGTTGGCGAGCATCGTGAACGGCACCGGGCCGCAGTGAGACGCGTCGCGCCCGTCGACCTCCATCGGCATGGGCCCCGCAGCCGCGAAGGCGGCGACCGCGGTCGACGGCAACAGCAGGATGTCGACGTCGCGGAACAGATCGGCCACGGCTTCCTCGAGCGCCCGGCGGTGCCGGAGGGCGCGCGCGTAGCGGGGAACGGTCCACTGCTCGCTCCTCTCGAGACCGGCGCGCACCAGGCCGGTGAAGTCGGCCGCGCGCTCCGGCCACATCCCGGGCTCGAGGTCGAGCCAGGGGTCGACTGCGCCCGCCGACAACCATGTGCGCATGGCGTTGTCGACCGCGAACGGTCGCTCGACGAGCTTCAGCCCGGCCGCGTCGACGAGCGCGTGCGCCGCGGCATGGCAGAGATCGGCCACCTCCGGGTCGACCACCGCGAAGCCGAGGTCGAGCGACCACGTGGCCCGCAGGCCGCGCACGTCCAACGACTCGATGGCCTCCTCGTAGCGAACCGTCGGTACCGGCAACGAGGCCCGGTCGCGGTCGTCGGGGCCCGCGGCCACGTCGAGATGGCGCGCCGCGTCGGCCACGGTCGTGGTGAGCGCGCCGAGGACCGACGTCTGTGACAGCGCCGCGTCCTCATGCGCGATGCGCCCATAGCTGGCCTTGTGCCCGAGGAGGCCACTGAACGCGGCGGGGATGCGCGTCGAGCCGCCGCCATCGCTCGCGGTGCAGAAAGGCACCATGCCCGACACCACCGCGGCCGCCGACCCGCCGCTCGAGCCCCCGGGCGTGCGTTCGAGGTTCCACGGGTTGCGCGTCGTGCCCCACGCCTTGGTGTGTGTGAACGCAGTGCTGCCGAACTCGGGAGCCGCGGTCTTGCCCACGGGCACCGCGCCGGCGCGGCGCAGCCGGCCCACGTGGATGGAGTCGGCCGCGACCGGCGGGCGGCCCTTGTACAGAAGCGAGCCCTGCGACGTCGGCATGCCCTCGCAGTCCTCGAGGTCCTTCACACCGAACGGCACCCCGGCCAGCGGGCCCGGGTCTTCGCCGCGTGCGATCGCCGCGTCGACCGCCTCGGCGGCGCGGTGCGCGAGCTCGGGGTCGACATGGACGAAGGCGTTGAGCGGTGCGTTGTGGGCGTCGATGGCGGCGAGGCACTCGTCGAGCACCTCGACCGCCTTCATCTCGCCCGCGCGCACCGCCTCGGCCGTTTCGATGACGGTTCGCATGCGCGCATCTTGCCACGGTGACCGCAACAGCAACCGGTGCGGTCGTCGCGCCGGCCGCTAGCCCGCGCGGCATCAGGCGGCGGCTCGGCCGGCCGCCTCGTCGGCCGGCTCGAGCGCCAGGAACAGCACCTCGCGCACGTCACCCACGAGGTGGAACTTCATCGCGTCGCGGACGGCCTCGGGCACGTCGTCGAGGTCGGGACCGTTGCGCTCGGGCAGGATCACCTCGCGCAACCCGGCCCGGTGCGCCGCGAGCACCTTCTGCTTCACCCCGCCGATCGGCAGCACGCGACCCTGCAGGGTGACCTCACCGGTCATGCCCACGCTCGAGCGCACCGGGCGACCGGTGAGCAGGCTCACCAGCGCGGTCGTCATGGTGATGCCGGCCGATGGCCCGTCCTTGGGCACCGCGCCCGCGGGCACGTGCAGGTGGAAACGGCGGGCGAGCGCGTCGCGGCCCACTCCGAGGTCGCCGGCGTTCGAGCGCACGTAGGACAGCGCGATCTCGGCCGACTCCTTCATGACGTCGCCCAGCTGGCCGGTGATGCCCAGCCCGGCCTCGCCATCCATCGCGATGGCCTCCACGAAGAGGACGTCGCCACCCGTGCCGGTCACCGCCAGGCCCGTCGCCACGCCGGGAAGACGGGTGCGGTCGGGCACCTCGAAGAAGAAGCGCGGCCGGCCGAGGTAGGTGCGCACGTCGGCACCGTCGACGGCGAGGGGCGCGTCGGCGTCGCCCGACGAGATCCGGGTCGCGGCCTTGCGCAGCAGACGCCCCAGCTCACGCTCGAGGTTTCGCACGCCCGCCTCGCGGGTGTGGTCGGTGACGATCGTGTGGAGTGCGTCGTCCGTCAGGACCACCTCGTCGGGACCGAGCCCGTTGCGCTCGAGTTGACGCGCGAGCAGATGGTGGCGGGCGATGGCGACCTTCTCGTCCTCCGTGTAGCCGTCGAGATGCACCAGCTCCATGCGGTCGAGCAGCGGCCCCGGGATGGTGTCGGCCAGGTTGGCCGTCGCGAGGAACAGCACCTCGGACAGGTCGAGGTCGACCTCGAGGTAGTGGTCGCGGAAGGTGTGGTTCTGCGCGGGGTCGAGCACCTCGAGCAGCGCCGACGAGGGATCGCCCCGCCAGTCGCTGCCCACCTTGTCGACCTCGTCGAGCACGATCACCGGGTTCATCGTGCCCGCCTCCTTGAGCGCGCGCGCGATGCGGCCGGGCATGGCCCCGACGTAGGTGCGCCGGTGGCCGCGGATCTCGGCCTCGTCGCGGATGCCGCCCAGCGCGAGACGCACGAACTTTCGTCCGAGGGCGCGCGCGATCGACTCGCCCAACGACGTCTTGCCGACGCCGGGCGGTCCCACCAGGGCGAGGATGAGGCCGTTGCCGCGGCCCACGAGCTGCACGCCCTGCTGCGCCCGCCGCTGACGCACGGCGAGCTCCTCGACGATGCGATCCTTCACGTCGTCGAGGCCGGTGTGGTCGGCGTCGAGGATGCGGCGCGCCTGGGCGATGTCGAGCCGGTCGTCGCTCCGCTTCCCCCAGGGCAGCTCGAACATGGTGTCGAGCCAGGTACGGATCCAGCCGTGCTCGGGGCTCTGCTCGGCGGTGCGCTCGAGTCGGTCGATCTCCCGTTCGACCGCGCCGCGCACGTCGTCGGGCAGCTCCACCTCGTCGAGGCGGCGACGGAACTCGTCGGTCGCGCTCTCCTCGCCATCCTCGCCGAGCTCCTTGCGGATCGCCGACAACTGCTGGCGCAACAGGAACTCACGTTGCGTCTTCTCCATGCCGTCGGCGACGTCGGAGCGGATGCGCTCCTTGAGCGTGAGGTCGGCCAGCGTCTCGCGCGCCCAGGCGAGCACGAGCTCGAGGCGCTGCTCGACGTCGAGCGTCTCGAGCACCTCGACCTTGCGCTCGAAGCTCAGGTCGGGCGAATAGCCCGCGGTGTCGGCCATTGCCGCGGGGTCGGTAATGCCGCGCAACGACTCGGCGACCTGTCGGGCGCCACGGTGCTCGAGGATGTTCTCGATGACGGCGCGGTACTCCCGCGCCAGCTCACCGGCGCGCGCAGACACCGAAGCCGTCTCGTCGACGAGCTCGGCCTCGACCCAGAGGCCGGGCCCCTGCCCCGCGACGCCCGCTCCGATGACGGCGCGCTGCAGGCCGCGGACGACGAGGGCGCGGATGCCGCTCGGCAGGTCGCCGGCGTCTTCGATGTGGGCCAGGGTGCCGACGCGCGCGTAACCCCGCTCCGTGCGGGGCACGAGCAGGACGCGACGGTCGCCGGCCAAGGCGGCATCGGCTGCGGCCCGGGCCTCGCCCGTCTCGAGGGCGAGCGTCACCACCATCTGGGGCAGCACGACCCCTGTGGTCAGGGGCAGGACCGGAAGTGTGTGGGTGCGTTCGGAAGTTTCCACGACTTTGGGCTCCTTCGAAGTGAGAACCTTGAAGTGCTCAACTATCGAGGCGTACCGGCTATTCCGTCCCGGCGGGCAGCGGGATCCATCGCTCCGACCATGCGCCCAGCGCTTCGAACACCGGCACCAGCTCGCGGCCCTTCGCCGTCAGCCGGTAGTCGACCCGGACGGGCGTGCTCGGGACGACCACCCGTTCGACGATGTCCTCCGCCTCCAGCTCCTTCAGGCGCTCCGAGAGGAGGCGGTCGCTGATGCCGGGGACGGTGTCGGCGATCTCGCTGAACCGGCGGCTTCCGGTCATGAGCGCCCGCACGACGGCGCCCGTCCAGCGCCGGCCGATGACCTCGACGGCCCGCTGGAAGCGGGGGCAGTACGGAGAGATCTCGGTCGCATCCATCAGGAACCTAAGCTTACTGGAAATAATTGACCTGCGAAAGGGTTAGTGACGGCGTCAACCCATTCCGACAGATCGAGAGGAACGTGCCCACCATGACAAACGCAACCTCCACCCACAGCGTCGAGGCCCACGAGGTGCCCGCCGCAGGTAACTGGAACATCGACCGGTCCCACACCTCTGTCGAGTTCGTGGCTCGCCACCTGATGATCGCCAAGGTACGGGGCCGCTTCACCGACGTCGAGGGAACCATCGAGATCGGCGAGGATCCCGAACAGTCGTCCGCCCACGTGACGATCCAGGCAACCAGCATCAGTACGGGCGACGAGGCACGTGACGCCCACCTGCGCTCCCCTGACTTCCTCGACGTCGAACGCTTTCCGACGCTCGAGTTCCACAGCACCACCGTCAAGAACGACGGCTCGCAATGGTTGTTGGCAGGCGACCTCACCATCCGTGACGTCACCCGCCCAGTGGTGCTCGAGGTCGAGTTCGACGGCGCCGCGGCCGACCCGTGGGGCAACAGCAGGATCGCGTTCAGCGCGACGACCCAGGTGAACCGCGAGGACTTCGGGCTCACGTGGAACGCGCCGCTCGAGGCCGGTGGCGTGGTCGTCGGGCCCAAGGTGCGAATCGACCTGAACGTCGAGGCCGTCAAGGCCTGAGCTCAGAGCAACTGGAGGAAGCGGGCGGCGAGGGGCGCGGCGACCTCGCCGCCGAAGCCACCACCCTCGACGAGAACCGCGAACGCCAGATCGCTGCGGAACCCGACGAACCAGGCGTGCGTCTGGGGCGGTTGCCGCGTTCCGAACTCGGCGGTGCCGGTCTTCCCGTACACGGGAGCGCCCGCGACGTTGGCGGCCGTGCCCGTTCCCGACGTGACGACGAGGCGCATGAGCTCGCGCAAGGTCGGCGCCACCGGAATCGCCTTCACCGGGCCCGGTGGCGCCGACCGCACGAGGCGCGGGGCCTTCCACGTTCCCGACGAGACGCCCGCCGCGACGGAAGTCATGTGGAGCGGGCTGGCCTCGACCCGCGCCTGGCCGATGGCGGAGGCCGCCCGTTCGACGACGTCCTTCGGTGGCGGGAACCGAGCCGAAAAGGCCGGCACCGGCAGGTCATAGCCTCCGAACCCGAAGGTCGCGGCCGCCGCACCGAGCGCGTCGGCGGGCAACCCGGTGGCCACGTTGATGAACGCGGTGTTGCACGAGCGGTAGAACGCGGTGCGGAACGGGATGGGCCCGAACGCTTCGCCCTCGGCGTTGACGAAGCGCCGGCCGCCGACGACGACCTCGGGCGGGCACGACACGCTCGCGTCGGGCGACTCTCCGGAAGCGAGCGCGGCGGTCGCGGTGACGATCTTGAACGTCGAGCCCGGCGGGTAACGGCCCTGGATGGCGCGCGGGAAGCCGCCCGCAGGTCTGCTCACGACGGCACGCACCTCACCGCTCGGCGCGTCGATCGCGACCAGCGCCGCCGGCTGGGTCACGCCCTGCAGGGCCTGCCCCGCCACCCGCTGGATGCGGGGGTCGATGCCCGTCTGCACTGACTCGGGCGGCCCACCCGCGGTCCGCAGCAGCGTCTCGACGACCGCGCCATCGCCTTCGACCACGCGCAGCTCGCTCGCGGGCTCCCCTGCCAGGCGGCGCTCGTACGCGGACTGCAGCCCCGACTGACCCACGACGTCGCCGGCCCGGTAGGGCGCGCCGAGCGCCGCGGCCTGTTGGGGTGTTGCCTTGCCGACCGCTCCTGCGATCGTGCGCAGGTCGGGATCACGCACGTCGAGGGGCGCACCGGCCGCGTCGAGGAGGCCCGCCCGGGGCGCGAACAGCCGGGCCCGGTCGAAGCGGCGGCCGCCTGTGAGCTGCGGGTGCAGCACGGCCGGCGTCCAGCGCACGCGCCACGTGCCGTCGCGGCGCCGGATCGGCAGCCGGCCGGCACACCGGTAGGGGCCGAAGCCTTCGAGCTGCAGCTGGGCCGTGAAGGTGGCACCGGGGTCGGCCCCCTCGAAACGGACGACGCCGTGGCGGTAGCGAGCCTGCTGGATCCCCAGCGTGGCCGACGCGTCGGAGTAGGTGCGCACGAACGAGCGGGGAGGTGCATCCACCAACCGGCGCATCGCGGTCCAGTCCGAGCGCGACCACAGGCGCAGCCAGCTCTCCACCAGCGCGACCGCCTCGCGACGCGACTGGCGGCGGGCCCGGTCGCGCCGTATCGCCGTTCCCTCGACGACCCCCACGGCGACGAGCGCGATGACGACGACGCCGACGACCCCGCGCTTCACCGGCTGCGGTCCTCCGCCTCGCCTCGCTCCTCGCTCACGTGACCTGCACGGTGTGCCCTTCGCGCCAGCTGCGGAGCACCAGATAGGGCCCCTTGAGGGCGGCGTGGTCCCAGCTGCCGAAGCCCATCATGGTGCCCTCGCGCCCGCTCGTCGCCGGCAGTTGCTTCACGTGCTCGAGGCCGTCGCGGATGCCGTCGCGCGTCAGATGAACGGCGCGGGCGATGCCCTCGCCGAGGAGACGACCCATGTCGTAGGCCGCCACGCCGATCGGTCCCGCGGCCGACGGGCGCGAGCGCTCGCGCAGTCGGGCGCGCATCTCGTTGTCGTCGGCGACGGTGTCGACGTAGACCCAGCCCTCCCATGCGGCGCGCCAGTCGTGCTGTGCGTAGCCGAACATGAGCGCGGAGTTGGCGACGACGGGAACATCCCATCGCTCCGCCTGCAACGCGAGAGCCACCGTGCGCGCCGAGACGCCCAGCCCGAGGTACAACAGCCCGTCGGGATCAGCGGCACGGAGGCGGGACACGAGCGCGCTCGCGTCCTGCGCCAGCGGCGAGATGGCGGCGGTGCCCGTCACCTCGAGGCCCAACAGGCCGCGCGCCTGCTCGAAGAAGTCCGCGTAGCGCCGGCCCACGGGCGAGTGATCGTGGATGACCGCTACCGTCCGCCGGCCCTGGTCGACGAGGTACCGCGCCAGCACCGCGGGCTCCTCCTCGAGCGAGCCCACCTGGTAGTGGAACATGAGCTCGCTCCGGGTGTGCTCGCCTCCGGTGTAGTTGATGCACGCCAGCCCCGCGTCGTCGGCCAGGTCGCGCACGATGAGCCCGTTGTCGCTGATCGACGGCCCGAGGATGGCCAGTACCCCCAGCGCCTCGAGGTCGTCGAAGCCGTTCTCGACGTCGCGCGCGGTGCCGAGCGGAAGCCCGCGCGCGAGGTGGGGCACGAGCTCGACCGCGCGGTCGATGCGACCCGTCGACGCCACGTCGTCGAGGCCCAATCGCACCGCGTCGAGGAAGCTCGCCCCCTCGTCGGCCTGGGGGAAGTCGAACAGCGAGCCGACGAGGATGGGTGCGGCCGTCACTTGCATGGCCGGCAGTGTATTGATAGGTCACGTCCGTGTTCGTGAGCGACGAGGTCCACGACCGGGCGGAGCGTTTCGGTGACCGGACGGCTCTACGGGTTGACGGCGTGCGGGTCGACGGCGCCTCGGAGATGAGCTTCGCGGCGTGGGACAGGCGCGCCAACGCCGTGGCCCGGGGGCTGACCGCCGCGGGTGTGCGCAAGGGCGACCGGGTCGCGCTCCTCATGACCAACCACGACGCGTGCGCGCTGCAGGTCGCCTACGTCGCCGTCCTGCGGGCGGGCGCGGTCGCAGTGCTCGTCAACCCGCGCTACGCCCGGCGCGAGATCGAGCACGTCCTCTCCGACAGCGGGGCGAGAGCGGTCGTCACCGCGGGCGACCAGACGGCTCGCGCCCACGAGCTCACGAGTGGTGCGCCCGGCGTCGCAGTCCTGCCGTACACCGATCTCGTCGATCGCGACGACTCAGCGTTCCGGGTCGACGTCGACGGCGACGACCCAGCCGACATCTTCTACACGTCGGGCACCACCGGCCTGCCCAAGGGCGTCGCTTCGACCCACGACAACGCCGCTCATCATGCGATGGAGCCGCTCAAACGGGGGGGCACGTTCCTGCACGCCATGCCGCTCTCGACGTTCACCGGTGTGATCGGCGCCCAGCTCACACCGATGCGGCTGGCGGTGACGAGCGTCGTGCAGCCCACGTTCGAGACCGGTCGCTTCGCCGAGCTCATCGAGCGCGAGCGGGCCATGTTCGTGCTGATGGTGCCGGCGCACATCCTGCTCCTGCTCGAGTCGGGCGCGCTGCGCGACCGCGACACGTCGTCGGTCGTCGTCGTGATGTTCGGCGGTGCGCCCACGCCACCCGCGGCCGTCGAGGTGCTCGCAGCTGCGTTCCCGAATGCGACGCTCACCCAGGGCTACGGCCTCACCGAGGGTGGCAACAGCGTGTGCGTGCTCCCGCCCGGTGAGGCCCTGAACCGCCCGGGCTCGGTCGGGCGGCCCATGCCCGGTGTCGAGATCCGCATCGTCGACGAGCTGGAGCACGAGGTGACGACCGGTGAGGTGGGCGAGATCACGCTCAAGCTGCCCGCGGGCCGGCGCTCGTACCACAACGACCCCGACGGCACCGCCCGCACGTGGCGCAACGGCTGGGTGTTCACGGGTGATCTCGGTCGTCTCGACGACGAGGGCTACCTGTTCATCGTCGACCGGAAGAAGGACATGGTGCTGCGCGGGGGCTACAACATCTACTCGGTCGAGGTCGAGAGCGCGCTGTTCGAGCATCCTGACATCGCCGAGGTCGCCATCATCGGTGTGCCCCACGCGATGCTGGGCCACGACGTCTGCGCGGTGGTGCGGCTGCGCGACGGCGCGCCGGCGCTCACGCTCGACGACGTGCGCGCGTTCGTCGTCGACCGCCTGGCCGACTACAAGCGGCCCCGCCGCCTGGTGCTGCGGGCGGAGCCGCTGCCCCGCACCGGCATGGGCAAGGTCGACAAGGCGCGGCTGCTGGCCGAGTTATCGTGACTCGACGTCGGGGGGCTGAGACGTCAGGGGTCCGGGAGGCAACATGAGCAATATCGACATCGACGACCTGATCCTCGTGAGCGTCGACGACCACGTGGTCGAGCCACCTCATCTGTTCGACGGGCGCCTCGAGGCGCGCTTCCAGGACGGCGCCCCCCGGCTGATCCGCAAGGACGACGGCACCGACGTCTGGACCTACGACGGCCGCGAGATCCCCAACATCGGGCTCAACGCGGTCGCCGGCCGCCCACCCGACGAGTACGGCATGGAGCCGACCTCGTTCGACGAGCTGCGAGCCGGTTGCTACGACATCGACGAGCGCGTGCGCGACATGAACGTCAATGGCGTGCTCGGCTCGATGTGCTTCCCGTCGTTCCCGAACCTGTGCGGTCAGCTGTTCGCCCGCTCGTCCGACAAGGAGCTGGGCCTCGCGGTGCTCCGGGCGTACAACGACTGGCACATCGACGAGTGGTGTGGCAGCTACCCCGGTCGCTTCATCCCGCTCGCCATCCCCCCGATCTGGGACCCCCAGCTGATGGCAGACGAGATCCATCGGGTGGCGGAGAAGGGCTGTCACGCGGTCTCGTTCTCCGAGAACCCCGAGAAGCTGAAGCTCCCCAGCCTCCACAACGAGCACTGGGACCCCTTCTGGTCCGCCTGCAGCGACGAGGGCACGATCGTCTGCATGCACATCGGCTCGTCGTCCACCCTCGTCGTCACGTCGGTCGAGGCGCCGATCGACGTGCTCATCAGCCTCCAGCCGATCAACATCGTGCAGGCCGCCGCCGACCTGCTCTGGTCGCCGGTGTTGCGGAAGTACCCAACGCTCCGGTTCGCGCTGTCCGAGGGCGGCATCGGCTGGATCCCCTACTTCCTCGACCGCGTGGATTGGATCTACCAGCGCCACCACCAGTGGACGGGGCAGGACTTCGGCGACATGCTGCC
Organism: Actinomycetota bacterium; assembly: GCA_005888325.1. Classification (NCBI taxonomy): domain Bacteria; kingdom Bacillati; phylum Actinomycetota; species Actinomycetota bacterium. The sequence goes on along the minus strand of VAWU01000030.1, from coordinate 29,816 downwards.
GAGCCAGGTCTTCCGTGACCGCATCGTCACCTGCTTCATCGATGACCCGTCGGGCCTCGAGAGCCGTCACCGCGTGGGCGTCGACACGATCTGCTGGGAGTGCGACTACCCCCACTCGGACTCCACCTGGCCCATGTCGGCCGAGACGCTGGCCAAGTCGTTGAACCCGCTCGACGACCTCACCCGCGCCGAGGTCGACGCCATCACCCACGGCAACGCCATGCGCCACTTCCGCTACGACCCGTTCGCCCACCGCCAACGCGAGTCCTGCACCGTCGGCGCGCTGCGCGCCGAGGCGAGCGACGTCGACATCACGCCGCGCAGCCACGGCAAGCGGGCTCAGAAGATGACGAAGGCCACCGACATCGCGCGCGTGCGCAAGAGCTGACTGCGCCTACACCAGTCGCGCGTTCAGCGTGATGTCGACGGCGGCCAGTGCCTGCGAGACCGGGCAGCCGACCTTGGCCGCCGCGGCCTCCTTCTGGAAGGCAGCGTCATCGATGCCGGGCACGTCCGCCTCGGTCTCGAGCTCGATGGCCGAGATCCGGAAGCCGGCGTCGCCCTTGTCCAGGTGCACCTTGGCGGTGGTGTGGACGCGGTTGGGCACGTGGCCGGCGCGCGACAACGCGCCCGACAGCGCCATGGAGAAGCAGCCCGCGTGGGCCGCGGCGATGAGCTCCTCGGGGTTGGTGCCCGTGCCGCTCTCGAAGCGCGACGCGAACGAGTACTGCCCTTCGAAGGCCCCGCCCCCGAACCGCATCGTGCCCTTCCCGGACGGGAGGTCGCCCTCCCACTGCGCGTCTGAAGTGCGTACCGGCATCCTTCTTTCTCCTTAGCTCGCGTGCTCGATGGTGAAGGCCACCTCTTGGCCGTGGGAGAGCTCGAGGTTGTGGCCGTCGGGGTCAGCGATGAACATCCAGTAGCCGACAGGAGGTCCGGAATCGTGGGGACCGAGCACCGTTCGTCCTTCTGATCGCGCCTGCTCGCCCCGCCGGTCGACCTCGTCGCGGCTCTCGCAGGCCACACCCAGGTGGGCGAACCCACCGAGCCCCCCGTCGACGCGCGTCGACTCGACGAGCACGATCACGAACGGACGGGTGAGGTCGCTGAGCCACACGACCGTCGTGCCCGCGGCCTCGTCGCGCCTGCGGTGCACGACCTTCATCGCCGCGTAGCGCTCGTAGAACTCGACGCTGGCGTCGGGATCGGTGACCGGGAGGGCCACGTGGGTGAGGCCCATGTCGATGTCCGTCATCGGCGACACCCTATGGCTCGCCCATGATCGACGGAAGATCCTCGGCGTGGACGACGACGAGACGACGGGTGGCGCGGGTGAGCGCCACGTACAGGCTGCGGGGCCCCTGTGCCGACTCCGCGACCAGCCGGGCCGGTGAGACCACGATCACCACGTCGAACTCGAGGCCCTTCACCATTCCGACGTCGACGAGCGTCACCGGCGCCGAAAGGCCGCGGCGGGTCGCGTCGCCGAAGTCGACCTCCGCGACCCGCAGCGCCTCGGCGAGGTCGTCGCGCTGGGACACCGCGCAGACGACGGCGATCGTGCCTCCCGATGCCGCCTGGGCCGCGGCCACCTCGGCCACGCATGCGGGAAGCGCGGGGGGATCGCAGCGCACGAACCGAGGCGTCGCCCCGGTCGAGCGCACCGACCGAGGGGGTCGTGCACCGGGGACCGCGGCGGCCAGCACGCGGTCGGCCACCGCCATGATCTCGGACGGCGTGCGGTAGTTGACGCTCAGGCCGACGAGCTGCCAGCCCCGCCGGGGCTCGAGGTGGCGCACGACGTCGTCCCACGTCGACGCGGCCCAGGTGCCGGTGGCCTGGGCCAGGTCGCCGACCACGGTCATCGAGCCCGACAGCGACCTGCGGGTGAGCATGCGCAGCTGCATCGGCGAGAGGTCCTGCGCCTCGTCGACGACGATGTGGCCGTACGTGCGCAGCTCGTCCTTGCCGCGCGCCGGCCCCAGCCGATGGCGCGCCTCGTCGAGCAGCGCCATGTCGGCAGGCGTCCACGCGACGTCTTCGAGCGAGGCGCGGCGCGGCCGGTGCAACGCGGCGCGCTCCTCCGGCCGAAGCCCGGCCCCCGCCAGCTCGAGCAGCGGACGCGCGCCGAAGAGGTCGTGCAGGAGCTGCATCGGTGTGAGCACCGGCCACATGCGCTCGAGCGCCTCGAACACCTCCGGCTCGCGCCGTAGCACGCGACCCATCTCCTCGACCGACAGTCCCGCCGCGCCCTCCGCGCTTACCCATTGCTCGTGCAACCGATCGAACAAGAGCCGCTCGACGAGACGCCGGCGCGCGTTGTGGGGGCCCGACCGGCGGCGGGCGGTCGATACGATCTCGGCCGTGTCGCGCGCCGCGAGACGCAGCACCCGGCGGCCGAACGGCACCTCGACGCCGCGGCGCAGGGGCCGCTCGCGATCGCGCACGGCCTTGGCGACGACCGCGGCCATGCGCCCGTCGCCCTTGAGCCGGGCGACGTCGATCGGTTCCGTGCCCGTTGGCGTCACCTCGGGCACGAGCGATGCGGGCGTGGCCAGGTGGACGCCCGTCTCACCCAGCGACGGCAGCACCTGCTCGATGTAACGGAGGAAGAGGCGGTTGGGCCCGACGACGAGCACGCCCTGACGCTCGAGCAGGAAGCGGTGGGTGTAGAGGAGGTAGGCGGCCCGGTGCAGCGCAACCGCGGTCTTCCCCGTGCCCGGGCCGCCCTGCACGACGAGCACACCGGTCAGCGGGGCCCGGATGATCTGGTCCTGCTCGGCCTGGACGGTGGCCACGATGTCGCGCATGAAACCCGTCCGCGACCGCTCGAGCGCGGCGAGGAGCGTCGCCGGGCCCGCGAGGCGACCGTCGCCCGCCGCGTTCTCTCCGTTGCCTTCGGGGCCGGCCTGGCCCGCAGTCGTCGGACCGAACAGCTCGTCCTCGAGGTCGACGACGCGGCGCCCGTCGGTGACGAGGTGGCGGCGACGCCAGAGGCCCATGGGATGGCGACCGGTGGCCCGGTAGAAGGGCTCCGCGGCCGGCACCCGCCAGTCGATGACGAGCGGCGTGTGGTCGACGTCGGCGACCGCCAGGCGCCCGATGTGGTACGCCTCGCCGTCGTCCCGGTCGATGCGCCCGAAGCAGATGGCCTCGTCGCCGACCCCCAGGCGCTCGATCCGCTCGAGCGCGTTCGCCACCATCACGTCGCGCTCGACGAGCGCTTGGGGCGTGCCGATGCCGCCCTGGCCCAGCGCGGCCCTCAGCGCCTGTTCGGCGGCGGCGCGGGTGGCGGCGAGACGCTCGTACGCCAGGGCGACGTGGGCCTGCTCGGACGCGAGGTCGGGATGGGAAGGCATCGATCGACGAGAACGGCCCGTCCCGGGCCGAACCGTCGAGTCTACGACTTGCGCGGGGCCAGGTACTTCGGGTCGAGCGTGCCCAGCTCTACGCCGTTCTCGAAGCGCACGCGATACCGGATCCACTCGAGGCCGGCCACCGCGGCGACGACCCCGTGGGTGCCGACCGGGACGCCGGGCAGCTCGGCAGCCGCCTCGACCTTGTCCTTCAGGTGAAACGGGAGCCCGTCGGCATCGGCCATCGCGACAACGTAGCGTCGGCGCGCGTGCGCATCGGTGACCTCGAGCTCGCACCGCTCTCGGACGGGACGGCCGTGCTCCCGCGAGAGTTCTACGTCGACCTCGACTGGTCGGCGCACCGAGAGCTCCTCGGCGCCGACGGTCGCATCCACATGCCCATCGGCTGCTATCTGGTCCGTGGCGGCGATCGCACCGTCCTGCTCGACGCGGGTCTCGGCGCGCGGACCACTGACTGGGCGCGCGGCGGTGACCTCCCCGCGCAGCTGGCCGCAGCGGGGTGCGCGCCGAGCGACGTCGACCTCGTCGTCTGCACCCACCTCCACCGCGACCACGCGGGCTGGCTGATGCACGAGGGCGCGCCCTACTTCGCCAACGCAACCGTGCGGTTCGGCGTGGGGGATTGGAAGATGTTCGTGACCGATGCGGACCCGACCGATCACATCCGCGTCGCCATGGAGGCGCTCGATGCCGCGGGCCGGCTCGAGCCCATGGACGGCGACATGGTGGCGCTGGCGCCGGGCATCACCGCCCGGGCCACACCCGGCCACACGTCGGGCCACTACTGCCTGGTGCTCGCGTCGGGTGACGAACGGGCCTTCCTGCTCGGCGACGCCGTCGAGTGTCCCCTGCAGCTGACCGAGCCCGACTTCTACGCCCTGAGCGACGTCGACCCCGACCTGGCCCGGCGCACGCGGGAGGCCGTCTGGCGCGAGGTGGAGGGCACCACCGACCTGGTCGCGGCCGCCCACTTCCCCGACCTGCAGTTCGGCCGGGTGCTCACGGGCGAGGGCAGGCGGTGGTTCACGCCTGCGTGAGATGGTCGTCGACCGCGGCCACCTCGGTCGGCGTGAGGATCAGCGGGTTCCCCATCCGCGGCACCCGCAGCACCTCGGCTGCCGCGAACCGCGGGTCGGAACGCAACTCTGACCGGGGCACGACCGGGTCGAGCGGACGCACGTCGAGGCCGACGCGCAGCCGGCGGCGCTCACGCGTGGGAACGGGCCGCGCGGTCACCACGCCCGCGGCCCAGATGCCCGGCGTCCAGGACGCGCCCCGCGGGCCGGTGACCCACACGAAGCAACGGTCGCCCGGCGCCATCAGCTCGGCGCGGTAGCCCTCGGCCACGCCCCATCCGTCGATGACGCGGCCCGCGGCCAGATGGCCGATGACGTCCCACACATCGGGGTTGGCCTTCAGCAGCCAGCCACCGATCTCGACCCCGCTCGCCGTCCGCTTGCCGTGCACGGAACCCTCCGATCGCATCCGAGTTTCACTCCTAGACGTGCAGCACGGAAAGCATCAAGCTGGCGACGTCGCAACTGGCGCCCCCGAACTCACCTTGTGACCAGCCAGCAGACACCTTGCGGAAGGGAGCACGCATGTCCACGATCCGCCTCCACGAAACGACCACCTCGACGCCGGAGCAGTTCGTGGCCGGCCTCACCGACTTCGGTCCGGGCCGCTCGAAGCTCTTTGGCCGCAGTGCCGACAAGTACCTCAAGGTGCATGACCGCGGCCCCACTCAGGCCGACGTCACGGAGGGCTCCGGCGGCATCTGGGAACGCCTCCACTACGACTGGTCCGATCCCAACCGCGTCGTCATGACGACCACCGACTCCAACACGTGGGGAGGCGCCTCAGGCCACACCTACACCTTCACGCCGCGGTCCGACGGAAGAACCGACCTGGACGTCGTCGTGGTCCGCGAAGGCAAGAATCTCAAAGGGCGGGCGCTCGGCGGCGTGCTCGGCATCGTCGGCAAACGCGTACTGGGAAAGACACTCGCACAAACCGTCAAGGCCATCGAAGCCCGGAACGACGCCTCTCCCGGGGTCACGTCATGACGACAACAGCTCGGCGAAGCGCGGTTTTCAATACTCAGCAACCATCCCAGGGAGGCAGCCATGAGCACCACTGACGCGAGCGTCGGAAGCGTCGACATGAAGCTCGAGACGGTCGTCGTCCCCGTCTCGGATGTCGACCGCGCCAAGAAGTTCTACGAGAGCCTCGGATGGAGGCTGGACGCGGACCTCGGGAACGAGGACTTCCGGGTGGTCCAGCTCACCCCGCCGGGCTCCGCGTGCTCGATCCAGTTCGGCATCGGCCTCACTTCGGCTGCCCCCGGTTCGGCTCGAGGTCTCCTTGTCGTCTCTGACATCGAGGCGGCGCACGATGAGCTCGTCGGCGAGGGTGTCAATGCGAGCGACGTCTTCCACGACGGCACCGGCGGTTACAACCGCTTCGACCCCGACACTCGGGCGAGCGGCCCCGATCCGAAACGGCGCACCTACGCGTCGTTCGCGGAGTTCAGCGATCCGGACGGAAACGACTGGCAGCTGCAGGAGATCACCAGCCGACTGCCCGGTCGCGTCGACGCGGCGACGACCTCGTTCAGCTCGGCCGGGGATCTGGCGAGCGCGATGCGGCGTGCGGCGGCCGCACACGGCGAGCACGAGAAGCGTACGGGTGCGGCTGATCCGAACTGGCCGGACTGGTACGCCGCGTACATGGTGGCGGAGCAGGCGGGTAAGGGGCTTCCGACGTGACCGACTACGACGTCATCGTTCTCGGCGGCGGCGCGCCCGGCGAGCACTGCGCCGGCGCGCTGGTGGAGGGCGGACTTCACGTCGCCGTCGTCGAACGCGAGCTCGTGGGTGGTGAGTGCTCCTACTGGGCGTGCATCCCGTCCAAGACCCTGCTTCGTCCGGGTGAAGCCGTGCACCACGCGAACGAGGCTGCGGCGAGCGCGCGGATCGACGTCTCGGCCGCGCTTGCGTGGCGGGACTTCATGGTCTCGAACCACACGGACACCAGTGCCGAGAAGTGGCTAACCGACCGTGGCATCGACGTGCTTCGCGGCAACGGCCGGCTCGCCGGGCCGGGGACGGTCGAAGTCAGCGGCACGCGGTACACGGCCCGGCACGTCGTCGTGGCCACCGGAGCGGAACCGATCGTGCCGCCGGTTGACGGACTCCGGGGGCTCGAGGGCGTGTGGACGAACCGCGAGGTGACCGCGATGACTGCGGTCCCCCGCCGCCTGCTGATCCTGGGCGGCGGTCCGGTCGGCGTCGAGATGGCCCAGGCCGTGCGCCGCCTCGGCGGCGAGGTGGCCCTCGCCGACATGGCCGAGCGCGTGCTCGCCAGGGAGCCCGCACCGCTGGGTGACGCGCTCGGCGACGTCCTCTGTCACGACGGCATCGAGCTGGTGCTCGGCGTGAGCGCGACACAGGCGCGGCGTGACGGCGACGACTACGTCGTGGCCTTCGACGACGGCCGCGAATTGCGGGGTGACCGGCTGCTCGTCGCGACCGGTCGCCGTCCGCGTGTCGACGGCATCGGGCTCGAGACCGTCGGCATCGCGGCCGACAGCCACGGAATCCCGGTCGACGTGCACCTGCGCGCCGCCGATGGGGTCTGGGCGATCGGCGACGTGACCGGCATCTGGCCATTGACGACGACCGGGAAGTACCAGGGCGACATCGTCGCCGCGAACATCTTGGGCGAGCCACGCGTAGCCAACTATGAAGCCCTCCCGCGTGTTGTCTTCACCGATCCGCAGGCCGCGTCGGTTGGCGCGCTCGAGGCGCGCTTCACTGCCAGCGCGCCGGTTTCGGGCGTCGCGAGGACCGCTACCTACACACGCGCCTATGCCGAGTCGAACGGCTTTCTGACCCTCCTCAGTGACGGCGACTGGCTCACGGGCGCGTACGCGCTCGGGCCAGAGGCGGGCGAGTGGCTCCAGCAAGCCACGTTGGCCATCCGCGCGCGTGTACCGCTCGACGTGCTGCGCGACACGATCCAGCCATTCCCCACCTTCTCCGAGATCTATGCCGACGCGCTGAGGGCGCTCCGCGTCGAGATCGCCGCAGACAGGTAAGGGGCCCACCATGCGCTCCGACATCGCACCCGGCGGCACGTTCCCCGACTATGAGCTGCCCGATCACACAAACATCCCGCGCCGGCTCAGCGACCTGCAGGGCGCCGATCCGATGATCCTTACGCTTGCGCGCGGCCACTACTGCCCGAAAGAGCACCAACAGCACCTCGAGCTGGCGGCGTTCCAGCCGAAGGTCGCGGTGGCCTACACACAGATCGTCACGATCGCGACCGACGAGCACCACGAGCTGCAGGAGTTCCGCGCGTCGGTTGGCGCCCAGTGGACCTTCCTCTCCGACCCCGGGCGGACGATCCAGAAGGACCTCGGCATTCAGGAGTACACCGACCCTGATCACAATCCGATGAATCCGCACACGCTCGTGCTCAAGCCGGGCCTGGTCATTCACAGCATCTACAACGGCTACTGGTTCTGGGGTCGCCCGTCGGTGTACGACCTCTGGCGTGACCTGCGCACCGCGACGAGCGAGATCCGCCCGGACTGGGACTTGGGCAAACCGGGGCTCCGCGACGCGTGGGACGCGGGCGACTGGTCGCGGTTCCACGGATGGGATCGGCGGGCCCGCGAGCGCCCTACGGCGCCGTGATGCAGCACCTGACCGAGAGAACACACGGGTCGCCCTCCAACCTCATGCCGTACGGGCGGCCTCGGCTTCGGAGATCGCCCAGGCCGCGTTGACCAGGCCGATGTGGCTGAACACCTGGGGGTGTAGTCCAAGACCTCATTCGCCTCATCGGGGCAGGCCGCCACCCAGAGAGCCTCGATCGTGAAAGCGCGTCCCGGACCCAGGCGTAGCGGTAGTCGCAGTTGCGGGCGCCCGCCGACAACCTCGGGCAGCGAGGTGATAGCTGCGGCACAGATCGCACCGGTGGGTTGAAACAACAGCGCCTGGAGCACGCGTCCGCTGTGGCGGACCAGATCTCGCCACGGGCCGACATAGGCCTGGTGCAGCTGTGACCACGACTGCCACGCCAACACCGTGTCGTCCAGCCGCACTGCGATCTCGGTCGCTCCACACCCGAGCCTTCCCCGCGTCGGCCCGCTTGTTGTGATGCAGGGCGACGCTCATCTCTGCGCCTCAGGCACGGACGACGGGTGCTTCCACGTCGTCGTAGGCCCGAGCCGCCACCAGCAGCCCGTCGGGACCACGCTCGAACACCGCGATGCCCGCCTGGGGCGGCAGGTCGTAGCTGCCCCAGCGGACGCAGTTGTACTCCAAGGCGCACCGCACCCCGTCGTCGGTCACGGCACAGTGCTGGAGACCGATGCCGCCGCCGGCGCGAAAGCACCTCGAGAAGAACGAGCGCAGCTCGAGGGTGCCGCGGTGCAGGTAGTCGGGCCCGATGGGCTCGCGGAAGTACCCGTCCGTCGCGAACGTGTTCACGATCGCGTCGGCGTCACCGGCCTCCAGGGCAGCCTGGTAGCGGCCGACCACATCACCAGGATGGGCGTGCCCCGGTTCGAGTATGGGTTCCCTGACATGGCGGCGTCCGTCGACCGGCCATTGGCTGCAGTAGGTGCGGAACACCACCGACCGATCGTCGGTGGACTCGGCGACCACTGCCAGCGGCCACAGCACCTCCTCCCCGTCGTGGGAGAGGCGCGCCAGCAGCTCGACAACGGCCCGCCCACCCTCACGCGTTGAAGCCACGGCCTCGGTACTGGCGTGGCGCTCCGTCAACCAGGCTTGATTGTGTTCGACGAACTGCCGCAACTGCTTGTGGCCGCGTATCTCGCCGGCGCGGGGGTCGTAGATCACGACCTTCCCCGGCCACACCGTCTCCAAGGCGTGGGCATCGCCCTTGGTCAGTGCAGTGAAGTACTGCGCGACCGGATCGGCCTGACCTGCGGCGCGAACCTCTCGGCGCGCCAGCTCCGCGGCAGCGACGAAGTCCGGAAACCACGGCATCGCAACCCTCCCCGCTCATGGCTCTGCCGGCAACAGCACGAACATGACCACGCTATCCGCGAGCGCGCGCTTCTTGATTCGTGCATTCTTTCAACGGGTCGGGGTCAGGGGGTCTGGGCCAGCGCCTCGAGCATCGCCGCGGTGTCGATGGCAAAGTGGGCCGCGACGGCCTTGCCGTCGCGCACCGTCCACCGGTGCACGTCGGGGATGTCGGACGCCACGCCGTTGGCGCGCACGGTGCCCCGCGTGCGCCCCCACTGGATGACCTCGCCGTCGGCCGCGAAGACGGCATCGATGCTCACCGCCGAGTCGATGGTCCCGCTGAGCGCGAGCGCGAAGGTGGCGAAGCCGTCGTGGCCGACATGGCGGCCACCCCAGGGCAGCGCCGGATCCTGGGTGACGACGAACGTCGGGTCGATAAGCTCGAACCGGCGCCCGACGTCACGCGCGGCCATCGCCGTGTACACCTCGCGCACGAGCTCGATGTCGGACATCGTCGCCTCGCTCGACGTCGCGACCGGCGCTTACGAGCAGCCGCTGGTGGTGCCGCAGCTGCCACACACGTAGCACGACCCGGCGCGCTGCATGACGTTGCCGCACTGGTAGCAGTACGGCGCGTCAGCGGCCGCGGGCTCCACCGCGGGCGTGAGGTCGATCGACTCCGCGTACACCGGCGGGGACGGGTCGGGCACGACCTCGCTGCCGGTCGCCGATGGCATCGACGCCTCGTCGACGCCGGGCAGCGTCGGCTGCATGCGCTCCCCCACCGACAGGATGCCGAGCTCCATGCGCTCGTCGAGCGGCAGGTACTCGACGGCCAGGCGGCGGAAGATGTAGTCGACCAGCGAGGTGGCGAAGCGGATGTCGGGGTCGTCGGTCATCCCCGCGGGCTCGAACCGCATGTTGGTGTACATCTCGACGAAGGCCTTCAGCGGGACGCCGTACTGCAGGCCGTGGCTCACCGAGATGGCGAAGGCGTCCATGATGCCGGCGAGCGTCGAGCCCTGCTTCGACACCTTGAGGAACAGCTCACCCGGCCGGCCGTCCTCGTACTCGCCCACAGTGACGTAGCCGTGGCAGTCGGCCACCCGGAACGAGAACGTGGAGCTGCGCCGCTTGCGCGGCAGCTTCTGGCGTGTGGGCTCGTTGACCACGACCTTCTCGATGATGCGCGCGATGGGCTGCGGTGCCGCCGCCGGCGCGTCCTTCTTGGTGTTCGCGAGTGGCTGCGCCACCTTGGAGTTGTCGCGGTAGATGGCGACGGCCTTCAGGCCCATCCGCCAGGCGTCGACGTGGAGCTGCTCGAGCTCGTCGACGGTGACCGACTCGGGCACGTTCACGGTCTTGGAGATCGCACCCGAGATGAACGGCTGCACCGCCGCCATCATCCGCACGTGGCCGAGGTGGTGGATGGTGAGGTCGCCCATCGAGCAGGCGAACACCGGCAGGTGCTCGGCGGCGACGTGGGGCGCGCCGACGATCGTCTTGTGCTCGTCGATGTAGGCGATGACCTCGGCCACCTGACCGTCGTCGTAGCCCATGCGGCGCAGGGCACGGGGCACGGTCTGGTTGACGATCGACATCGTGCCTCCGCCGACCAGCTTCTTCGTCTTGCACAGCCCGAGGTCGGGCTCGATGCCGGTGGTGTCGCAGTCCATCAGGAGACCAATGGTGCCCGTCGGCGCCAGGACCGAGGCCTGCGAGTTGCGCACCCCTGCGACATCGGCCAGGTCGACGGCTTCGTCCCACGTCTCCTGGGCCGCAGACAGCAGCTCGGTCGGCACCTTCTCCTCGTCGATCGCGGCGACCTTCTCGCGGTGTTGTCGCAGCACACGGTTCATCGGCTCGCGGTTCTCGGTATAGCCCGCGAAGGGGCCCATGCGGGCGGCCGTGCGGGCAGAGGTCACGTAGGCGCGACCGGTCATGAGCGCGGTGACAGCGCCCGCCCAGGCGCGCCCCTCGTCGGAGTCGTAGGGCAGGCCGAGGGCCATCAGGAGCGCGCCGAGGTTGGCGTAGCCCAGCCCGAGCTGGCGGAAGCGGCGTGACGTGTCGGCGATCTTCTCGGTCGGGTAGTCGGCGTTGCCAACGAGGATCTCCTGCGCGGTGAACATCACGTCGACCGCGGCCTCGAAGCCCTCGACGTCGAAGCGGCCGTCGTCGTCGAGGAACTTCAGCAGGTTCAGCGACGCGAGGTTGCACGCGGAGTTGTCGAGGTGCATGTACTCGCTGTTGTGCACCACCGCGGAGTGGGCGATCGTCGCGCCCTCGCACGTGACCGCGAAGTTGTGGAGGCCGTCGACCTCGAGGTCGTACACGGGCACGGCCTCGTCGAGCACGATCTCGGTGACCGACGCGACCTCGTCGGCCACGGCCTGGCCGTTGTCGTCGACCGCCTGCAGCTTGGTGCCCGCCACGAGGTGGTGGGCCTGGATGTAGTCGCCGGTGAACGTGAGGAACCGGTGCTCGGGCGTGCACTGCAGCGACAGGCCCCGCTCGGTCGTGACCGCGACGAGGCGGTCGGTGCGACCCGCGACCCACGCGAAGGTGATCGGCGCGGCGACGAAGCACCCGTGGACGCGGTCGTAGGACACGGTGGCCGGGAGCTCCTCGCCGGCGAACGCCATCTTCTCCAACTGGTCGAACCGCACCGCGCCGATCGACGTGGCGACGAGGGTGTCGCCCACGAAGCAGCACGGGTTCGACGCGTTGATGCGGCCGCTGTTGGACGCCGTGTGCCACTGGTTGATCGTGGTGTCGAACTGCATGCCCGGATCGGCGCACTCCCACGTGGCCTCGGCGATCTGACGCATGAGGTGGCGCGCCCGCACCGTCTTGATGACCTCTCCCGTGGTGACCGCCTTCAGCGGCCAGTCAGCGTCGTCGAGCACGGCCTGCATGAACTCGTCGGTGACGCGCACCGAGTTGTTGGCGTTCTGGTACTGCGTCGAGTGGCTGTCCTTGCCGTCGAGATCCATGTCGAAGCCCGCATCGCGCAGGGCCCGCGCCTTGCGCTCCTCGACCGCCTTGCACCAGATGAAGTCCTCGATGTCGGGATGGTCGACGTTGAGGATCACCATCTTGGCGGCGCGACGCGTCTTGCCCCCGCTCTTGATCGTGCCGGCGGACGCGTCGGCACCGCGCATGAAGCTCACGGGGCCGGACGCGGTGCCGCCGCCCTTCAGCGACTCGTAGGAGGAGCGGATGTTGGACAGGTTGATGCCCGACCCCGACCCCCCCTTGAAGATCGTGCCCTCCTCGACGTACCAGTTGAGGATCGAGCTCATCTTGTCGTCGACCGCGAGGATGAAGCACGCCGCGCCCTGCTGCGGCTCGCCCTTCACCCCGATGTTGAACCACACCGGTGAGTTGAACGCCGCCTTCTGGTGGAGCGTGAGGTGCTTCAGCTCGTCGTTGAACGCACGCGCCTCGGCCGCGTCGACGAAGTAGCCGTCCTTCGCGCCCCACCGCGTGATGGTGTCGGCCACCCGGTCGATGACCTGCTTGAGCGAGTGCTCCCGCTCGGGCGATCCGAGCTGACCGCGGAAGTACTTCTGGGCGACGATGTTCGTGGCGTTCTGCGACCACGTCACCGGGAACTCGACGTCGAGCTGCTCGAAGGCGACGGTGCCGTCGCGGAAGTTCGAGATGCGCGCGTCGCGCCGCTCCCAGGCCACCTCGTCGTAGGGGTGGGCCCCGTCGGTGGTGAAGTGCCGGCGGATGCCGATGCCTGCCTGCTCGGGAGCGATCGCCATGAGACTTGCTGCCTCCACTGGGTTCGGATCTCGGTCGGGATGGGGAGTGGCGCTTCCTGTTCCTGCCGTGCCTGTCGTACCTTGCTTGGCCTGCCCACCTTGCCTGAACCACAAGATGTAGTGGGCACTCAGGGGTCGAGCCACGAGATGCGGGCCAATTACAGCACCGTAATTACGTGCCCGTCAACCGATGACCAGCGGTGAATCCGCTGGTCAAACCGTGTTCGCGAAGGTTTGCAGTCGTGATTCGACTCACGAGCCGGGGCCGTCGTCGACGCCACCGCCGTCCGCCAGCAGGCCCGCCTCGCGCTCGAAGTCGCCGACCTCCTCGAAGCCCTTGTAGACGCTGGCGAAACGCAGGTAGGCGACGTCGTCGAGGTGCCGGAGCCGCTCGAGCGTCGCCAGGCCGATCTGGTGGCTCGTTGGCGCAGGCCCGAGGAGCCGCACCGCCTCTTCGACCGCCACGGCCACGGCGTCGATCGCCTCGTCGGACACGGGGCGGTTCTTGGTGGCGGCCCGGATGCCGGCCACCACCTTGGCCCGCTGGAAGGGCTCGCGCTCGCCCGAACGCTTGACGACGAGCAGCGACACCTCCTCGACCCGCTCGTAGGTCGTGAACCGACGTTCGCATGCGAGGCACTCGCGCCGGCGACGGATGGCGCCGCCTTCGTCGGCGAGGCGCGAGTCGACGACCTTGTCGTCGAGGCCCGCGCACCAGGGGCAGCGCACGGAGGAGAAACTACCGCCGGCGCCTCCGGTGGGCGCGACCCGTGGCCGGCTGCCGTGGTGGGTACCGGGTCAGGCGTCGGCCGGATCGCGCCGGCGGGCGAGCCATGCCCGTTCTGCGGTGCGGAACGCCTCCGTCGCCTCATCGGGGTCGAACGCGTGCTCGGTGAGCGTGTCGATGGTCCACGCGCTCCTCGGCGTGCCGAAGAAGTCGCCCCCGTACACGTGGATCGCCGCGGTGAACGCGTGCTGGCGCGGGTTGGTGACCGCGTGGATGACGTCGGTGCCGAGCAGGAGGACGTCCTGCTCGCGGAGCTGCCGTCCACCCGACGCGACGATCGCGTCGGCTTCGCGGCGATAGAAGGCGTTGTCCTCCTGGCCGTGGTAGACGCCGATCGCGGCCCACATGCGGTGATCGTGCGGGAACAGCGCCATGCCCGGCGGCCAGACGACGTGCAGGATCGTGAGATCCGGTGCCGTGTGGACCGGGACCAGGCCCACCTCGGTGTTCGCCGCGAACACCTGCTCGAGCTCGCGTGGGCTCGATGTCGCACGCGCCAAGACATCGCGCACTGCGAGCTGTGGCTGAGCCTCGCGCAACGCCCCCTTGCAGGCATCGACGAACTCCGCGATCTCGAACGCCACGACCGCGAGGCTAGCTGGCCTCTCGGATGTGGATGACCTCGCCCACCGCCAGGCCCGAGGAGCCGCGCTCGGCGACGAGGCGGTCGACGACGGGTCGGACGTCGCCTTCCGGTTGCAGCCGGCGGGCCACCGACCAGAGGGTGTCGCCGGGTTGCACGACGTAGTCGGCGGTCGCCGCGATCGGGTTGGCTGGCGCGGCCGGCGGCTCGTGGGTGATCGAGCCGCCGGCCGCACGCAGGACCAGGCCGACACCCGCGGCGAGCAGGAGCGCGGCCAGGAGCACGGCGACGCGCCGCGGCCAGAACGTGGGCGGGGGCGGGCCGGCGAGCCGCAGCTCGGGCCGGCCGGGGGGACGGCGCTGCGGGCTCGGGCAGAGGGTGGCGACGGTGCTCCCGGAGGGCATGGGCACTTCCTCCCCATTGAACGATCGAGATGGACCGATCGAGGTAAAAGGATGGTCGAACGGGTGTTCGCCAGTGCCCCCACTCAACCACGAACGTGTGTTCCCGTCAACCCGAAACCGAACAGGTGTTTGTCTCGCGCCGGCGCGGCTGTTACCGTCGTACGGAACACACGTTCGATCGGGCGCTCGGGGTCGCCGACTCCGGCGCCGAACGTTCGAGAAGGAGAGGTGTCGCGTGCCTGACCGCCGACCGGGGAGCCGACCGGAGAGCAGACCGGACAACCGGGCCGAGGGTGCCCCCACCGCCCGCCAGCTGGCGATCCTCGAGTTCATCGCGAGCCAGATGCAGGAGCGGGGCTTCCCGCCGTCGGTGCGTGAGATCGGCGAGGCCGTGGGCCTGACCTCGACCTCCACCGTCCACGCCCACCTCAACACGCTCCAGCGTCTCGGCCTCCTGCGCCGCGACCCGAGCAAGCCCCGTGCCATCGAGGTCAGGTGGGACCCGCTGTCCGGCGCCGCCCTCCAACGCCGGCCGACCACGCACGTCCCCCTCGTGGGCGACGTGGCCGCGGGCACCGACGTGCTCGCGCAGGAGAACGTCGAGGAGCTCCTCCCGCTGCCGCTCGACTTCACCGGCGACGGGCAGCTCTTCATGCTGCGCGTCCGGGGCGACTCGATGATCGAGGCCGGCATCCTCGACGGCGACTACGTCGTGGCGCGCACGCTCGACCGCGAGCCGGCGAAGGGCGACGTGGTCGTCGCCGGCATCCCGGGTGACGAGGCCACGGTCAAGACCTTCACGCGCAAGGGCGCCAAGATCGTGCTCCTGCCCGCCAACAAGCGCCTCAAGCCGATGGAGTTCGCGCACGCCGACGTGCACGTCTACGGCAAGGTCGTCACCGTGCTGCGCCGCCTCTGAGCTGCGCGCCTCTGACAGGCGCGGCTACGCGCCCTGCTCGAGCAGCGCGCGTAGTCCCGCGTGCACGGCCTCCAGGTCGGCGCGCGTGACGTGCTCGGCCGCGGTGTGGGCCACGTTGGGGTCACCCGGCCCGAAGTTCGTGGCGGGGATGCCGTGGGCGGCGAAGCGCGACACGTCGGTCCAGCCCAGCTTGGCGCGCGGCGCCTGACCCGTCCGCATCACCAGCGCCGCCAGCAACGGGTGACCCAGCGCAGGCGGGGCGGGCGCAGCCAGGTCGACGACCTCGAAGCCGTCGACGTCGCCCACGACCGAGCGCACGTGGGCCACGGCCTCGTCGGGTGTGCGGTCGGGAGCGAAGCGATGGTTGAGCCAGACGACGGCCCGGTCGGGCACGACGTTGCCGGCCACGCCACCCTCCACGCGCACGGCCTGCAGGCCCTCGCGGAACTCGCACCCGTCGATGACCACGCGGCGCGGCTCGTAGGCCGACACGCGCACCAGCACCTCGCCGAGACGGTGGATGGCGTTGCGCCCGAGCCAGGCGCGTGCAGTGTGCGCCCGCTCGCCGTCGACCCGGACCTCGACGCGCAGCGTGCCCTGGCAGCCCGCCTCGATGCGCGCGCCCGTGGGCTCGGCCAGCACGGCGGCGTCCGCGGCAACGAGGTCGGGGCGCTCGGCGAAGAGGCGGTTGATCCCGTTGAAGCGCGCTTCCACCTCCTCGCACTCGTAGAAGATGTAGGTCACGTCGACGGCCGGCGCGCTCACCGTGCGGGCCAGCTCGGCCAGCACGGCCACGCCCGACTTCATGTCGCACGACCCCAGCCCGTGCAGCACGTCGCCCTCGATGCGCGCCCGGTCGTTGCCGTTGACCGGCACCGTGTCGGTGTGGCCGGCCAGCACCAGTCGCTGTGGCCGCCCGAGCGCGGTGCGCGCCGCCACGTTCTCGCCCACCCGCTCCACCTCGAGCCACGGCACCGCGCGCAGCAGCTGCTCGAGGTGATCGGTGATGGCCCGCTCGTCATGGCTCACCGACGGGATGTCGACGAGCTCGGCCGTGAACGCCAGCAGGTCGGTCACGTGGTCACGCCGTGCTCGCGCAGGACATCGTTGAGGTGCTCGCGCTCGCCCGGCTCGTAATGACGCACGACGAGGGCGCAGGGCAGCCAGAACTCACCGCCGGCGAACTGACGGCGCCGCTGGGCCTGGACCGCGATCGACCAGGGGGGCACGTCGCCGCGACCGACCTCCTCGCCGGTCTCGGCGTCGACCACCGGGATGCCGGGGTTCAGGATCACGCCTTCGCCCAACACCGCGCCACGTCGCAGGCGCGCCCCCTGCGTCACCATGCACCGGCTACCGATGAGGCAGTCGTCCTCCACGATCACGGGCGCCGCCTGCGGGGGCTCGAGCACGCCACCGATGCCGACACCCCCCGAGAGGTGGACGTTGGCGCCGATCTGGGCGCACGACCCGACCGTCGCCCAGGTGTCGACCATGGTGTTGTCCCCGACCCGCGCCCCGATGTTGACGTAGCTCGGCATCATCACCACGCCGCGCCCGAGGAACGAGCCCCAGCGCGCCGATGCCCCGGGGACGACACGCACGCCGGACGCCGCGTAGTCCTTCTTCAGCGGGATCTTGTCGGCGAACTCGAACGGCCCGACCTCGAGCGTCTCGATGGCCGACAGCTTGAAGAGCAGGAGGATCGCCTGCTTCAGCCACTGGTGCACGACGACGGCGCCGGCCGCGTCGACCTCGGCCACGCGTGCGTCACCGCGGTCGAGCAGGTCGATGGCCGCCCGTACGACGGCGAACGCGTCGCGGTCGCCCGCCGCCACATCCGCCCGGCGCTCCCACAGCTCGTCGATCTGGGCTTCGAGGTCGGCCATCAGCCGGCCGACACCAGTTGCTCGACGACCGGCCGCCAGTGCCCGATGCCGGGCACGACCGCGCCCGGCACCTTGGCGCAGTCGTCGGCGCGCCGCAACGCGAGCAGCGCATCGCGGTCGGATGACTCGTCGAAGGCGCGCCGCGCGGCTTCGTCGAGCTCGCCGCCCTGACGGGCGAGCGTCTCCACGCTCCGCCCGCTCAGCGCGTGACGGTAGGCGGGGTCGGTGCTGACGAGATAGCGCTTGGCCGCGACATGGCCGCCGACCAGCCGGGCGACGCGCCCGCCCAGCAGCGGCGCGACCAGCCGCGCCCCCTCGCGGTCGTGGCTGGCATCCGCGCCCGGGTCGACGGCGTGGTACACGTCGTGCACGAGCCCGGCGACCTGCAGCTCGAGGTCGTCGGGCGCCTCCTGCGAGAGCAGGTGCGCGCACTGCAGCGCGTGAGCCAGCAGGTCGACCGCCTCGCAGTCGTCGTGCGCCACGCTCGTGTCCAACAGGTCGAAGAGGTCGTCGACGGCGGTCAGCTCCACCCGCCAGACGCTATCGGCCTAGCCGGTCGCCTGGGTGTGGCGAGGCGAGATCAGCACGCCGAGGAGGCCCACCGCCCAGTCGGCGGCCAGCGCCAGCATCGCGGTGAGCCCGGCGCCGACATATAGCAGGTGGTCGCGCTGGTTGTTGATGCCGATCTCGATGATCGCGCCCAGGCCTCCCGCCCCGATGAATGTGCCGAGCGCGGCAGTTCCCACGTTCACGACCGCAGCCGTGCGGATGCCTGCGATCATCACCGGCATCGCGAGAGGCAGCTCGATCCGCCACAGGGTGCCCGCCGACCCCATGCCCATGCCGCGCGCCGCCTCGACCGTCGCGGGGTCGACACCGCGCAGGCCCACGAGGGTGTTCTGCAGGATGGGGAGCAAGGAATAGATCCACAGCGCGAAGACGGCGGTCCGGAAGCCGAGCCCGGTCACGGTGAGCATCAGCGCGAGCACGGCGACCGTCGGCACCGTCTGGCCGATGTTGGCGACGAACAGGATCGGGGTGCCGGCCCGCCGGAGCGCCCGGCGGGACATGACGATGCCCAACGGCACCGCGACCAACGTCGCGAGCGCGGTCGACACCGCGCTCATCTGCAGGTTCTCCCACGCCCGGGCGCGCAGGTTGGCGGTGCTGAGCACCGCGCTCTCGCCGGAATCGAGCCGGCCGTGGTTCACCCACCAGAGGATCGCTCCGGTCACGACGAGGAGCAGGACCGGTGTGACCGCCAGACGCCAGCCACCACGCCTCACGGCTCGACTCCGCGCCCCGTGACTTCGTGTTCGATCGCTTCGTGGCCCATCGAGTGGCGCATCGCCGCGTGCAACGAGTCGGGGGTCAGCACGCCGAGGAAGCGTCCTCCCTCGAGCACCGCGACCCATCCGGCGTCGTGCAGCAGCATCACGGACAGCGCGTCCTTCAACGTCGCGTCGGTGCCCACCCACGCCTCCATCCGCTGGGCCAGGTCGCCGACGCGGCCGTCGCCGTTGGCTCGTGCGCGGTTGAGGTAGCCGTGCAGGTCGCCTTCGGCGTCGAGGACGATGGCCCAGGGTGCGGCGTCCGCGTCCATCGCCCGGCGCGCCTCGTCGAGGGACGCGTCCAACGCGACGACGGGAGGCTTCGCGAGCTCGGCGACCTCGATGCCGGTCACGTTGAGCCGCTTGAGGCCGCGATCCGCGCCGACGAAGTCGGCGACGAAATCCGACGCGGGGTTGCCGAGCACCTCCGCGGGCGTGTCGTACTGCTCGAGGACGCCGCCCTGCCGCAGGATCGCGATCCGGTCGCCGAGCTTCACGGCCTCGTCGATGTCGTGGGTGACAAAGATGATGGTCTTGCGCACCTCACCTTGGAGGCGGATGAACTCCCGCTGCAGACGGTCCCGCGCGATGGGGTCGATGGCACCGAAGGGCTCGTCCATCAAGAGCAACGGTGGGTCCGCGCCCAACGCCCGGGCGACCCCGACGCGCTGACTCTGACCGCCGGAGAGCTGCTCCGGGTAGCGGTCGCGGAACTGCTCGGGCTCGAGCCCGACCAGCCCGAGGAGCTCGTCGACGCGGGCGCGGATGCGCGTCCGGTCCCAGCCCAGCAGCCGGGGCACCGTCCCCACGTTGTCGGCGATCGTCAGATGCGGGAAGAGCCCGACCTGCTGGATGACGTAACCCATGCGTCGTCTGAGCTTCACCGGATCGACGCGCGTGACGTCGTCGCCGTCCAGGAAGATGCGCCCCCCGGTGGGCTCGATCAACCGGTTGACCATCTTCATGGTGGTCGTCTTGCCGCATCCCGACGGGCCGACCAGCACGCAGATCTCGCCTTCTGGCACCTCGAGCGAGAGATCGTCGACGGCCAGCTGGCCGTTGGGATACCGCTTGCTCACGTGTTCGAGCCGGATCACGCCGCCACCCGAAGGGGCGCGGTGCGGCTCTCGCGGGGCGCATGCCTCCGCAGGAAGCGCTCGACGACCGCGAGGCAGCCGTCGAACGCGAGCGCGAGCGCGACGATCGTCACCGTCCCCGCCAGGATCTCGGTGCGATCCCCCGAGCGCAGCCCGTCGAAGATGAACGTGCCCAGGCCCCCGGCGGTGATCAACGCGGCGATGGTGGTGATGCCGACGATCATCACCGTCGCCACCCGGACACCGGCGATGATCACCGGGAGCGCGAGTGGCAGACGCACCCGCCAGAGCGCCTGGCGCCCGGTCATGCCCATCCCACGCGCCGCCTCCACCACGTCGGCCGGGACCTCGGCCAGGCCCACGATGGTGTTGCGCAGCACGGGGAGCAGCGCGTACAGCGCGAGCGTCGCGACCGCAGGGCGAAAACCCAGGCCCAGCGGTGCGATGAGGAGGCCGAAGAGGGCGAAGCTCGGGATGGTGATGATCACGCCGGCGACCGCGAGCGCGACGCCGGCCAACCGAGGCCGGCTCGACGCCAGCACCCCCACTGCGACCGCCACGGGCACCGCGAGCACGAGCGCGGTCCCGACCAACCGTGCGTGGGTGGCCCCGTTGCTCCAGAATTGCGAGCCGTGGTCGAGGATGAAGTTCCAGACGTCCACGTCCACGTCCTTTGCCCGCTGTTCGCGTTGAAGAGGCCGCACGTCTCGTTGTGGAGGCCGCACGCTAACTTACCTGCGCAACCCCCCTACAAGGAGAGTCGAGTGATGAAGCGTCTCGTTGCGTGGCTGGGCGTGCTGGTGTTCGCCCTGCTGCTCGTCGGCTGCGGTAGTGACAAGAAGAGCTCCTCGTCGGCGAAGACCACCACGGTGGTGCAGAAGATCCCCGACACGTCGCTGACGGCGCTGGCCGCCTATGTGAAGAGCAAGCCCAACACCAAGCTCTGTGTGGACTCCGAAGGCGGGTTCCGGGCCGACGTGCTGCCCCTCGTCAAGACCACGTACGGGCTCGAGTTCACCAACATCCAGCAGCTCGGGTACGAGCTCATCCCGCCCGCGGTGAAGAGCGGTCAGTGCGACGTCGGCATCGTGTACTCCACTGCGGGGCTCATCGCCAAGAACGACCTCAAGGTGCTCGACGACGACAAGAAGGCGTTCGGCGCGTACACGCCCGCACCCACCATCAAGACCGCCAACCTCTCGAAATACCCGACGCTCCAGGACGACCTGAAGCAGCTCACCGACGCGCTCGACACCGCAACCATCACCGAGCTCAATGCGAGGGTCGATGTCGACAAGGAGACGGCCGAGAAGGTCGCGGGCGACTTCCTGAAGGAGAAGGGCATCGTGAAGAGCTCGCCGTCGGGCTCGGGGAAGGGCAAGATCACCGTCGGCTCCAAGCTCGACACCGAGGCGCAGCTGCTCGGCCTCATGCTCAGTCAGACGCTTACCAACAAGGGATACGACGTCACGAACAAGATCCCGACCGGCAACACCGACATCACGCGCACGGCCCTGGTCAACGGTGACATCGACATCTACTGGGAGTTCACCAGCAGCGGACTGAACATCGTCAAGGAGAAGCCCATCGGCGACCCGCAGGCGGCGTACGCCAAGGTGAAGCAGCTCGACGCGGCCAACGGGATCACCTGGCTCCAGGCCGCGACCATGAACGACACCTACGCGCTGGCGGTAAAGAAGACCTCCTGACCTCAGGCGGTGAGGCGCCGCCCCACCACCTCGAGTCGGTCGGTGGGTTGCACGAGGGCGATGCGCACGTGGCCCGCACCGGCGACGCCGTACAGGTCGCCGGGGGCCACGAGCGCGCCCCCCTCGCGGAGGAGACGCTCGGTGAACCCCCAGGCGTCGCCTTCGGGCGCCTCGACCCACAGGTAGAACGTGCCGCCGGGTGCCGGGGCCTTCACGCCGATCGCGTCGAGCACGCCGATCATCAGGTCGATGCGCTCGCGGTAGCGCGCCCGTTGCTCCTCGACGTGGCGGTCGTCGTCCAGCGCGACGGTCGCCGCGGCCTGCACCGGTCCCGGCACCATCATGCCCACGTGCTTGCGGACCTCGGCCAGGTAGGTGACCAGCTCCGGGTCGCCGGCGTAGAAGCCGGCGCGCACACCGGCGAGGTTGGAGCGCTTGGACAGTGAGTGCACCGCCACCACGCCGTCCAGCCCGTGCTCGAGGATGGTGCGACGAGGCCCTTCCCACGTGTACTCCACATAGCACTCGTCGCTGAAGACGGGAACGTCGTGCGCCCGGCCCCACGTGGCCGCGGCAGCGAGATCGTCGATCGCGCCCGTCGGGTTGCCCGGCGAGTTGACCCAGAGGCAGAGGGCGCGCGCCGCGTCGGCAGCCGCGACGGTGTCGAGGCGGAGGCGCCACTGGTCGTCGACCGCCACCGGGACCGACCGGCACCCGGCGAGCAACGCGCCCATCTCGTAGGTCGGATACGCGATCGCGGGGTGGAGGACGGTGTCGCGCGCCGGCGTGCGCAGCTTCAACCAACTCGGCAGCGTGCCCACGAACTCCTTGGTGCCGATGCATGCGGCGACACCACTGGGATCCACGTGCACGTCGAGTCGCCGGGCCATCCAACTGCACGCGGCCTCGCGGAAGGCAGGGGTGCCGATCGACGGCGGGTAGCCGCGTTCGGTGCCGGAGTCGGCGACGGCGCGGCGGACCGCGTCTGCGGGCGGGTCGCACGGTGTGCCGATCGAGAGGTCGACCAGGCCCCCCTCGTGCGTGTCGGCCAGTGGCTTGAGCCGGTCGAGGCGCTCGTAGGGGTAGGGCGGCGGGCGAAAGCCGTCGCTCATGCGCTGCGGAACTCCGCGAAGCGCTCGGCCCCGGCGGTGTCGAGTCGCGCCCGCAGATGGGTGGCGTCGGGACGATGGTCCTCGGACAGGACCTCGCCGGCGCGGTGCACCGCGGCGAGCACGTCGCCCCGCCCGTAGGGAACCACCAGCTCGACGACCCTCGACAGCGCGCGCAACTGGTCGCCCACCACGACGAGGAGCTCGTCGATACCGGTGCCCGCCAGCGCGGAGATGGCCACCGACCCGTCGTGGCGGTCGACGAGGCGCTTGATGTCGGGTGCAGTGTCGGCCTTGTTGAACGCGAGGAGCTCGGGGACGTCGGCTGCACCGATCTCGGCCAGCACCGAGCGCACCGCGTCGATCTGCTCGCGCGGGTCCGGCGCGGTGCTGTCCACGACGTGCACGAGGAGGTCGGACTCCTTCACGATCTCCAGCGTCGAACGGAACGCCTCGACCAGCTGGTGCGGAAGCTTGCGCACGAAGCCGACGGTGTCGTTCACGAGCACGGCCTCTCCCCCGGGCAGCTCGAGGCGCCGGGTGCGCGGGTCGAGCGTGGCGAACAGGCGGTTCTCGACGAGCACGCCGGCATCGGTGAGCCGGTTGAGGAGCGTCGACTTTCCGGCGTTGGTGTACCCGACGATCGACACCGTGTGCAGCTGTGCCCGCCCCCGCGCCTTGCGTTGCGTGTCGCGTGTTCGGCCCAACTGTCGCAGCTCGCGCTCGAGCTTCGTCATGCGCCGCAGCAGCCGCCGACGGTCGACCTCGAGCTGCGTCTCGCCCGGTCCGCGCGTTCCGATGCCGCCCGCCTGCTGGCTGAGGCCCTTGCCCCGCCCGCGCAGTCGGGGCAGGCGGTAGCGCAGCTGGGCCAGCTCGACCTGAGCCTTGCCCTCCTGGGTGCGCGCGTTCTGGGCGAAGATGTCGAGGATCACGGCGGTGCGGTCGATAGCCGTGCGCCCGAGGATCTTCTCGAGGTTGCGGCTCTGCGCGGGCGTCAGCTCGTCGTCGAACACAACCGTGTCGGCGTCGACCTCGAGTGAGATCTGCTTCAGCTCCTCCGCCTTGCCCTTGCCGACGTAGGTCGCGGGGTCGTGGGTGGCGCGCCGCTGCAGGACCCGCGCGGCCTCGTCCGCGCCCGCGGTGTCGACGAGTAGCGCGAGCTCGTCGAGATGGGCTTCGGCTTCGTCGACGGTTGTCGGCGGTGTGGCCACGCCGACGAGGACGATCTTCTCCCGGATGGAGCGTTCGATCAGGCTCATGCGACGTACGCCTCGATGGTGGCCACGTGGAGGGCGGGCCCGGTGAGCGTGACACCGTCGTCGCTGAGCTCCACGACCGCCGCGCCGCCGGGTTGGTAGACCACGACCCGTTCGCCGACCAGCCCGAGGTCGTAGGCCGCAGCCGCGGCCGCGCACACGCCGGAGCCACATGCGAGCGTCTCGCCGACGCCGCGCTCGTGTACCCGCATGGCCAGCGAGTGGGGCACGAACGTCGGGGCGATGATCTCGACGTTGAGGTCGGGATGCCGGCGCCCGAGCGCAAGGAGATCGACCGTCGCCGGGTCGTCGACGACGATGACGAGGTGGGGGTTGCCCATGTCGACGAGCGTCCCCTCACCGTTGCCGCCGACGACCTTGGCCGGGCCCATCTCGACCGAGATCTCGTCGCCGAGGATCCGCAGGCGTCTGAGGCCTGCGTCAGTGAGGACGGCGACCTCGGGACCGGCGCACCAGTGCGCGTCGACGAGGGCGCGGGCGAGGCAGCGGAGCCCGTTGCCGCTCGTCTCGGCCGGGCTCCCGTCCGCGTTGCGAAGCTTCATCGCCGCGTGAGCGCCCGTGGCCACGTCGGCTCTCGTCGCGCGAATGACGCCGTCGGCGCCCACGCCGAGATGCCGGTCGCACAGGGCGCGCGCGGTTGCCTCGTCGACCGGCCGGGTTCCCTCGTCGTCGAGGAGGATCAGGAAGTCGTTGCCCAGGCCCTGGTACTTCTCGAGGCGCATCATCGGTCGCTCCAGCTTCCCAGCAGCGCGGGGAGGACGGCGAGCGGGTTCTCCTCGACGTCGAGCCAGGTGATGCGCGGGTCGCGCCGGAACCAGGCCCGCTGCCGGCGGGCGAAGGCACGGGTGCGCCGGGCCGTCTCCGCGACCGCGTCGTCGAGCGTGCACCGGCCTTCGAGGTGAGCCAGCAGCTCGCGGTAGCCGAGGGCCTGACGGGCGGTGCGCGAGAGGGGCGCGCCCGCGGAGACGAGGGCACGGACCTCGTCGAGGAAGCCGGCCGCCAACTGCGACTCGAGGCGCCGGGCGATGCGCGCCTCGAGGCTCTCCCGAGGGAGCGAGAGACCCGTCAGCCGGAACGCCGTGGGCGGGTACGCGTCGAGCCCGGGGCCGTAGGAGGAGAACGTGCGGCCGCTGCCGACGGTGACCTCGAGGGCCCGGACGATCCGGCGGCGGTTCGTGGGCTCCATCCGCGCCGCGGCGGCCGGATCGAGCTCGGCCAGACGGCGGTGGAGGTCGGCCGCGCCGGCGGGTGTGGTGGCGACGGCGTCCAGCCCCGCCCGCACCTCCGGCCACTCGCCGGGCACGGCGAGGCCGTCCACCACGGCCTGCAGGTAGAGGCCGGTGCCGCCGACGAGCAGCGCCCGATGGCCACGTCGCTCGATGCCGGCGATGGCGTCGCGCGCCTCGGCCTGGAAGCGCGCCACGGAGAACGCCTCCCACGGCTCGACCAGGTCGAGGAGGTGGTGGGGCACCTCGGCCTGCTCCGCGGGTGTGGGCTTGGCGGTGCCGATGTCCATCCGCCGGTACACCTGCATCGAGTCGACCGACACCAGCTCGACGTCGTCGAGCCGGCGGGCGACCTCGAGCGCCACCGCGGACTTGCCCGAGGCGGTCGGGCCCACGATGGCGAGGTGACGTGCGGGTCGCGTCACGGCACCAGGCTCTGCGCCAGCTCGACGAGGTGGCCGTCGGGATCACGGACGTACGCGGTGCGCTGCCCCCACGGCCGGTCGGTCGGCGGCACCGCGGGCGTGGCGCCCGCACCGATGAGCTCGGTGTACGCGCGGTCGACATCGTCGACCTTGAAGCCGATCTCGAACGCGGCCACGTCGGCGTCGGGGACACCCAACGTCTCGGCCATGGCCGAGCGCTCGTACAGCGCGAGCCGGCACGAGCCTGTGTCGAGCTGGGCGTACGGCCCCGAGCGGTGGCCGAGCGGCAGGCCGAGCGCCTCCGTGTAGAAGGCGACGGCGGCGTCGAGGTCGTCGACGACGAGGATCGTGTAGTCGAGCGTGGTCAGGCGCACGATTGCCGTTCGTCGCGGTGTTTACGAGCCTGCCGGGTGGCCTGTAGGGAGGGGCCCGGATGGGAGGGGCCCCCGAAGGGGGAGGGGCCCATTCGGGAGGGCCCTCGGAGGGACAGGACCCGGCCGGCGGGGGCGATGTCGGCCGGTCGCGTGTGCCCCCTCAGGGACACGACCCGACCGGCGGGGCCGCGGATCAGCCCACCGCCACGGGGATGCGTGTGCGGTGGCGGGGGGCATCCGTCACCTCGACCAGCTCACCCCGCAGGAAGTGCGCCGCCGCGTCGGTGATGCGAACGCGGGCAAAGCTCCCCTGCCGGGGCGGGGTGCCGTCGCCGGTCGAGAAGTGCACCAGCTTGTTCTGGCGGGTGCGACCGGTGACGACCGACGCGTTCTTCTTGCTCGGGCCCTCGACGAGCACCTCCTCGGTGCGACCGACCCGCGCCCGGTGGCGGGCGAGGGCGGAGCGCTCGACCACGACGGCCAGACGCTCGAACCGGTCTGCGGCGACCTCGGGGGCCACGAAGCAGTCGTCGCGGCCGGCGGCCTCGGTGCCGGGGCGAGGCGAGAAGACGAAGGTGTACGCGCTGTCGTAGCGGGCTTCCGCCACCACCTCGAGCGTGCGCTCGAAGTCGTCGTCGGTCTCGCCCGGGAAGCCGACGATGAGGTCGGTGGTCACGGCGAGGTCGTCGACCTCGGCGCGTGCGGCGGCCAGCTTCTCGAGATAGCGCTCGGCCGTGTAGCCGCGGTGCATCGCCGCCAACGTGCGGTTCGAACCGGCCTGGAGCGGAAGGTGCAGGTGCTCGCATACCGCGGGTGTCTCGGCCATCGCCGCGATCGTCTCGGGCCGCAGGTCCTTCGGGTGCGGGCTGGTGAAACGGACGCGGCGGATACCGTCGGCCGCGCCGACCGCGCGCAGGAGCTGGGCGAAGAGCGGGCGGCGCCTGGTCAGGTCGCGGCCGTAGGAGTTCACGTTCTGCCCGAGCAGCGTGATCTCCACGGTGCCGGCGGTCGCGAGCGTTTCGGCTTCCCCGACGATCTCGTCGAACGGACGGCTGATCTCGCGCCCGCGCACGGCCGGCACGATGCAGAAGGCGCAGCGGTTGTCGCAACCGATCTGGACGGTCAGCCACGCCGAGTGTGGCAGGTCGCGCCGCGCCGGGAGCGCGCTGGGAAAGGCGTCTGACTCCTCGAGGATCTCGGTGACCGGACCCTCGCGCGCGGCCCGGCGGAGCAGGTCGAGCGCGTTCGCCACGTTGTGCGTGCCGAACACGGCGTCGACATGCGGTGCTCGCTCTCGGATCAGTTCGCGGTCCTTCTGGGCCAGGCATCCCCCGACCGCGATCTGCATGTCGGGTCGCCTCGCCTTGAGCCACTTCAGGTGCCCGAGGTGGCCGTAGAGCTTGTTGTCGGCGTTCTCCCGAATGCAGCAGGTGTTGAGCAGGACGACGTCGGCCTGCTCGACGTCGTTGGTCGCCTCCATGCCCTCGTGCTCGAAGAGCCCCGCCAACCGTTCCGAGTCGTGCGCGTTCATCTGGCACCCGAAGGTGCGAATCAGGTACGTGCGGGACACGGGCCCAAGGTTAGGCGAGGGGCTCCGCGCTCAGTCGCGGCTCTCCGGCCCTCGGGGCCGCGGCGCCACGTTGGCGATCGTGCACCGAGAGCCTGATGGCCGTGCGCCCCTCGCCGTCGATCTCGATGTCGGCGAAGGACGGCACGCACACCAGGTCGATCTCGGACGACGCGAGGAACCCGCGGGCGATCGCGACGGCCTTGATGGCCTGGTTGAGGGCGCCCGCCCCGATGACCTGCACGTCGACCGACCCGCGCTCGCGCACCGCGCCGGCGACCGCACCCGCTACCGAGTTGGGGTTCGACTTGCTCGACACCTTGAGCTCCACCACGCCTCCCCAGACGGCACGCGGGTGCCATTGCGTCGATTCGAGTGCGACGCAGCAGACCCCTTTGTAGTCGCCCGGAGACGGTCAGTCGAGGGTGATGGGCTCGTCGTCGTTCGGGCCGAACCCGTCGGCCGGGGTGACCGCCTTCGCCTCGCCGCCGGAAACGCCGACCGCGTCGCCGATGCCCACCTGCTGGCGGATCTGCTCGGAGATGGCCACCATCAGCTCGGGGTTCTCGGTGAGGAAGACCTTCGCGTTCTCCCGCCCCTGGCCCAGCTGCTCGCCGTCGTAGGTGTACCAGGCGCCCGACTTCTTCACGATGCCGAGATCGACCCCGATGTCGATGAGCGAGCCCTCACGGCTGATGCCCTTGCCGTACATGATGTCGAACTCGGCCTGCTTGAAGGGCGACGCCACCTTGTTCTTCACGACCTTCACCCGGGTGCGGTTGCCCACCACCTCGACGCCGTCCTTGATCGACTCGATGCGGCGGATGTCGAGTCGCACCGAGGAGTAGAACTTCAGCGCCCGCCCGCCGGGGGTCGTCTCGGGTGAACCGAACATCACCCCGATCTTCTCCCGCAGCTGGTTGATGAAGATGCAGATGGTGTTGGTCTTGCTCAGCGTGCCGGTGAGCTTGCGCAGGGCCTGCGACATGAGGCGGGCCTGGAGGCCCATGTGGCTGTCGCCCATCTCGCCCTCGATCTCGGCCCGCGGCGTGAGCGCGGCCACCGAGTCGACCACCAGCACGTCGATCGCGCCCGAGCGGATCAGCATGTCGGTGATCTCGAGCGCCTGCTCGCCCGTGTCGGGCTGGGAGATGAGGAGGTCGTCGACGTTGACGCCGATGGCTCGGGCGTAGACCGGGTCCATGGCGTGCTCGGCGTCGATGTACGCGCAGATGCCGCCGTTGCGCTGCGCCTCGGCCACCACGTGCATGGCGAGCGTGGACTTGCCGGACGACTCGGGCCCGTAGATCTCGACCACCCTGCCCCGGGGCAAACCACCGACCCCGAGAGCGACGTCGAGGGACAGTGCGCCGGTGGAGATGGCCTCCACGTCCATGTTGGTGCGCTCGCCCATACGCATGACCGAGCCCTTCCCGAACTGCTTGTCGATCTGGCTCATGGCCATCTCGAGCGCCTTGTCTCGCTCCACGACTGGGTTCCCTTCTCGACTCGCCGGATTGGACGGCCACGACCCTACGCGGGGGGTGTGACAATCACATCGGTGGAACTCCAGCAGCGTAATTCCGAACGCCTGTTCGATCAAGGACCGAATGGGCGTGAGGTGGGCGAAGAGGCCTGGCCGGCGCAGTCCAGGGCGTCAGCCGCAGACTCCAGATCGTCGTACGGGTGCCAGCTAACGCTGGACCAGCTGTCGGGCGGGGCAGCCGCGCCCCGACAACCTCTGGAAAAATTTCGTTTTGACTTGCGATCGAACGTATGTTCGAGTAGAGTGACGTCAGCGCTTCCCCGCATCGGTGATTCCTCGCGTCCGCGGGAGAAGCGATGTCGGTGCTCGACGAGCTGCAGGCGACGGTGGCGACCCAACGGGCCGTCCTGTCCGCGCTCGAGCCCGGCTGTCTCAGCGGTCCCGACGCGCTGCGCCTGTTGGAAGTCATCACCGAAGG
>VAWU01000029.1:17752-46070 GCA_005888325.1 Actinomycetota bacterium | reverse complement strand
CTACGCCGCGATCCGCGCCGAGCGCCACCTGCGCACCTGGACCGACGGCGAGGGGGCGTTCTGCGGTGCGTTCCGCACCACTCCCGACGCGGGGGCGAGGATGCTGCTCGCCCTCGACGCCGAGATCGACCGCGTGTTCAAAGGGGCGCGGGCCGAGGGCCGGCGCGAGCCCCACCAGGCCTACGCGATGGACGCGCTCGAGGCCCTGGTGTGCGCCGAGGGCACGGGCAAACGCGCCAAGCCCAAGGCCGAGATCCGAGTCGTGGTCGACCACGCGGCCCTGGTGCGGGGACACACGGTTGCGGGCGAGGCGTGTGAGATCGAGGGCCTGGGGCCGGTGCCGGTGGCGGTGGTGGAGTCCTGGAGGCACGACGCCTACCTGCGTCTCATCGTCACCGACGGCATCGACGTCAAGGCCCTCACCCGCCGCAGCCGCTATGTCGACGCCCATCAGGACGCGGCGCTGGCGGTGCGCGACCGGCGCTGCGTCGTCACCGGCTGCGACGTCGACTGGCGCCTGGAGCGCGACCACCGGGTGCCCTACGCGCAGTGCCACACCACCTCCCTCGACGGGCTGGGGCGCATGTGCGGGTGGCACCACCTGCTCAAGACCAAGGGCTGGGAGCTGGTGGGCGGGCCCGGGTGCTACCGCCTGACACCACCGGGCAGCGGCGTCGCGGACACGGCCAGCGTCGAAACGGGCGTCGTCACGACCGACGTCGATCGACAGGTGGAGAGCGGCAGTCGAGCACCACCCTGATGTGAGCGCGGCCGGCGAGGTGACGTGGCGCGAGCGACGCGCGGCGCGTTTGCCCTGAGCGCCCCGCGTACCCGACCGGGGCGGCGCCCGCCTCAGCCGGCGAGGGCGAGCAGCATCACGACGACGCCGGCGAACAGCACCAGCCCCGACGCGATGAAGCGCGCCATCCACTCCCACGACCGCGAGCGCGTGCCGTCGGAGGCCCACACCTCGCGCAGCTCGATCATGGGTCCTGGCGCGCGGCGGTACCAACCCCGCGCGACGACCTCCTGGCCCATGTACTTCTCGGCCTTGAACAGCGCGAAGAGCGCCGCCATGAACGGCACGGGCTGGCGGTAGAGCAGGGGCACGAACCCGGACGCGTCCTGCACGACGAGGTCGGGTGAGAGCACGTAGCCGGGGAACCCGCGCCCGATGATCTGCCCGCGCACGTCGACCGCGATGCCGCCGATCGGGCTCGCGTCCAGTCGCTCGAGCAGCGACGCCACCTCATCCGTCGGCTGCGAACCCGACGGATAGCGCACGCTCTGCTTCACGAACAGCAGCGCACCGGCGAGCGTCAGCGCCAGGCCGATCGAGAAGCGCGAGCCGGTGAACGCGCCGAAGAGCACGAGCGGCACGAGGATCGCCCACGGAGCGACGGCGATTGCGAGCTCCCGGCCGAACCGGGCGCGGGCGGCCGTGCGCTGCTCCGGGGTGACGGTGGCCAACGACCGAAGCACGCTCCACTGCTTGGGCGCGCCGGGCAGGCCCGACTCCTCGAGGACCTGGATGCGCCGGGCCACGAGCGGATGGGACGACAGCTTCTCGAGCACCGCGCCCCACGGGTTGACCACATCCCACCGCATGGCCGCGATGGCGCGCTGGGGATCGATCCCTCGAGCGAACGAGACGGCCATCGCATCGGCAGCGCGCGGCTCGAAGATGCCCATGGCGCGCATCGATTGCGCCCGCCGCGTGCGCTGCTGGAGGCGCGCCGCCTCTTTCTTGCCCTGTTTGCCCGATGCCGCCAGCGCGTGGACGCGCTCTTTCTGCTCCGCGGACACCTGGCCCATCCCGTACGCGATCTTCACGAGTGCGGACGCGAGCGCGTCGCCGTCGCCCGTGCATTCACAGGACCAGTGGTCGGCGGCCGACTCCCGCGCCCGGCTCAGCGCCAGCAACATGAACTGCGACACGAGGTACGCGACGTAGGCGCCGACCGCGACCGCACGCGCCTCCTGGCGATCGGTGGTGCGCGCCGTCACGAACACGAGGTACAGCACCATCGGCACGACCGCGGCGACCGTCATCACCGCGAAGTCCCAGTGGCGGACGTGCCCCACCTCGTGGGTGATCACCGCGTCGAGCTCGCGCTCGTCGAGCCGCTCGAGGAGGCCCCGGGTCACCCACATGCGTGCGTCGCGCGGGGTGCGCCCGAACGTGAACGCGTTGGGGTTGCCGTCGTCAACGAACCCCAGCTTCACGAGGGGGACGCCGGCGTCGCGACAGCGGCGGGCGACGATCTCGCCGACGGGATGGTCGGTGAGATAGCGCTCACCGTCGTGCTCCACCACCGTCGCGGGCACCAGCCACTGGATGATCAGCGGGTTGACCGCGTACTGCAGCAAGACGATGGCGATGGCGAAGGCGGCGGGGAACCACAGCGGGAGCCCGAGCGCGAAGACGCCCGCGACACCGACCGCGAGCACCAACCCCAGCAGACCCCCGATCGAAGGGATCGAGCGACGAAGCACGAATCTCATGGCTCCATGGTACGGACGCGTTGGACCAACTCGTACCGCGCGCCGCGGGGGTGCAGATGGCTCTCTATCACGCAGACCTCCTCGACCGTCCACCGGGCGGCGAGGGGCGCGCCTGTCAACGCCCGGAGGTCGGTGCCCCGGCGGGCGCGGGCCCGAGCGAGCGTGACGTGGGCCGCGAACGGCCGGTCCTCGGGCGGCTCGCCCACGGCCGCGGTGGCCGCCACGATCACGGCTGCGAGGTCGTCCAGCCCGGCCACGGGGACGTGCAGCACGCGGCGCCCGAACCGGCCGGTCTCCGGCCCGAGCCTCGCCTCGCAACGCGGCAACGAGACCGGCTCGAGTGCGGCCGTCACAGCGTCGACGTCGGACACCCGGCCGAGGAAGCGGAGGGTCGCGTGCCACTGGTCGCGGGTGGTCCAGCGCAGGCCCTCGATCTCGGGACGGGTCAGCTCGGCGATCTGGTCGAGCACCGCGGCGGGAGGGACTGCGGCCACGAAGAGCCGCGCGTGCCTCACTCGCGCTCGAGCAGGCGCATCCGCAGGAGGTTGAGCAACGAGATGCACGCGAACTGGCGGACCCGTTCGCGGTCGCCGGGCAGGCGGGTGTGCATCGCCTCGACCCGATCGTCGAGCGCGAGCCCGAGGAACACCGTGCCGACCGGCTGACCGTCCTGCTCAGCCGGGCCGGCGACGCCCGTGACCGCGAGGCCGACGTCGGCGCCCAGCACCTTGCGGGCGCCCTGGGCCATCGCGATCACCGCCTCCTCGCTCACCACGGGCCCGCGGGGCACGCCCAGCAGATCGAACTTGACCTCGCGGTCGTAGGCCACGATGGCGCCGCGGAAGAACCCACTGGCGCCCGCGACCGATGCCAGCCGGGCCCCGACGAGGCCACCGGTCAGCGACTCCGCGACACCCAGCGTCAGCTGATGGCTGTCCAGCAGCACGGCGACCGCGTGCTCCATGCTCTCGTCGTCGACGCCGAACACGAGCGGGCCGAGGAGCGCTCGCAGCTCGTCCTCTTCGGCGGTCAGCAGATCGCGCGCCGCGGCCTCGTCGGGTCCCTTCGCGGTGATGCGCACCTTGATGCCCTCGATGCCGCTGGCGAGGAACGCGATCGTCGGGTTGCCGACGGCGTCGAGCGCGTCGACCCGCGGTCCCACCATCTCGGCCAGCGTCGACTCCGCCGTCCCCCAGGTGCGCAACGTACGGCTGAGGATGACCGAGGTCTCCCCCGACCGCCGCTGCAAGTCGGGGAGCACGACCGAGCCCACCATCGCCTGCATCTCGTAGGGAACGCCGGGCACCGCGTAGACCACCTTGTGGCCGACGGGGCAGATCAGGCCCGGCGCGGTGCCGAGGGGGTTCGTGATGAACTCTGCGCCCTCGGGGCGATCGGCCTGGCGCTCGTTCGACGCCGCCATGTCACGACCGCGGCTGCCGAACATGGAGCGGATGTGCTCGACGACCGCGGGGTCACGAACGAGCCCGACGTTCATCACCTCGGCGATGGCCTCACGCGTGATGTCGTCCTGCGTGGGGCCGATGCCACCGCACACGACGACCGCGTCGCTGCGCGCCAGCGCGTTGCGGATGGCGAGCACCATGCGCGCCTGGTTGTCGCCCACCTTGGTCTGGAAGTGCGAGTCGATTCCCGCCAGCGCGAGCTGCTCACCGATCCACGACGAGTTCGTGTCGACCACCTGTCCGAGCAGCAGCTCGGTGCCGACGGCGACGACCTCACACCTCACTGACTGCCACCCGCCTTCCGTCGAACAGGTACTGGGCGCCGGTGACCACCGTGAGGACGACCGCGCCCCACAGGAAGGCGTTGGCCACGAACGGGTGGCTCTCGGCCGTGAGGGGCAGCAGCGCGAAGCCGACCGCGAGGTCCTGCACGACGGTCTTGGCCTTCGCGGCCGGGCGGGCGGGAACGGAGATGCCCCTGCGCCCCACCCACGAGCGATACGCGCTGACCGCGATCTCGCGCGTCGCGATCAACAGCACCGGCAGCCACCAGAACACGTCGTTCGCGACGAGCACCGCCATCGCGCCGAGCACCACGACCTTGTCCGCGAGCGGGTCGAGGAACGCGCCGGATGCGGTGGTGCCGTGCCGGCGGGCGAGCCACCCGTCGACGCCGTCGGTGCACGAGAGCACGAACCACACGCCCACCGCGAGCCAGCTGCCGTCGGAGCCTGCGGCGAGCACCACCACGAGGAGCAGCGGCGTCGATGCCAGCCTCGCCATGGTGATGGCGTTGGCCGGCGTGGCTAGCGCCGAGGGCCCGAAGCTCGTCGCCACCGGCTATGCCGCTTCCAGGTCGGGGCCGGCCGCGGCCGTGACCGTGAGACGCGCGAACGACCCCGGAGCGAGTGCATCGGGCACGGACACGATGCCGTCGATCTCGGGCGCCTCGCGATGGGTGCGACCGACCCCCGGCGTGTCGACGAGAACGTCGACGTCGCGCCCGACCAGCGCGTCGCGCCGATGGGCGGTGATGCGGTCCTGCAGTTCGGTGAGCTCGCGGAGGCGCTCGCCTACCAGGGCCTCGTCGACCCCACCGTCGAGCCCTGCCGCGTAGGTGCCGTCCTCTCGCGAGAAGGCGAAGAACCCGGCCCAGTCGAGGTCGGCGTCCTCCACGAAGCGCAATAGCCGGTCGTGGTCGGCCTCCGTCTCACCCGGGTAGCCGACGATGAACGAGGAACGGAACGCGGCGTCGGGCTCGCGCGCGCGGATCGAGCGGATGCGGGCGAGGAAGCGGTCACCGTCGCCCCAACGGCGCATCCGTCGCAACAACGGCTTCGACGCGTGTTGCAACGAGAGGTCGAAGTACGGAACTCCCGTCGCGCACACCGTGTCGACGAGCGCGTCATCGAGCTCGCTCGGATAGAGGTAGAGGAGACGGGTGCGCGGCACTCGCTGCGCGACCGCCTGCACGAGGGGCACGATGGCGCGACGTCCGCGCTCATGGCGGCCCGGACGAACGAGGTCACGGCCGTACGACGCGAGGTCCTGGGCGACGAGGACGATCTCGGCCACCTCGAGCTGCTCGACCTCGTCGAGGATCTGCTCGATCGACCGTGAGCGCTGCTTGCCCCGGAACGACGGGATGGCGCAGAACCCGCACGTGCGGTCGCAGCCCTCCGCCACCTTCACATAGGCCCAGGGCACGCGGCTGCGGGGCCGGGGCAGGTTCAGCAGGTCGAAGCTCGGGACCCTCGACGTGAGCGTGACCGGCACGCCGAAGCCCGCCACCGCGTCCGCCTCGGGCAGCGCGGACGCCAGTTCGTCGCCGTAGCGCTCGGCGAGACAGCCGGTGACGACGAGGCGGGCACCGGGCCGGCGCGTCTCGCCGAGGGCGAGCACGGTGTCGATCGACTCCTGACGTGCCGCTTCGATGAACGCGCACGTGTTGACGACCACCACGTCGGCTTCCTCGGGCATCGCGGCCGCAACCAGGCCGTCGGCCTCCAAGGTGCCGACGAGCTTGTCGGAGTCGACCTGGTTCTTCGGGCAGCCGAGCGTCTCGACCCAATAGCGCGTCGGCATGAGTGCCACGATACCGGTCGGCGCGCGGCCCGGAACCGCTCGGTCGACCGTGCCATCCGACGGCGTGCCGCCCGACGGCGTGCTACTCGATGGTGACGAGCGGACGACCCCGCTCGTCGAGCTGGTGCAGGTACTCGGCGATGCCGTAGCCGGTACGGCCGTCATAGGTCCAGCGGGCGAGGCCCTCGTTGACGATCGTGCTGCGCTCGCCCACCTTGTGGGGCACGCCTGCCACCCGGAGCAGATCGCCGCGCAGCTCGTGCACGCGGCCGGTCTTGTCGGTGGCGCGCACGTGGGTGACCTTGTGGGTGACGCCGTCGGGCTCGAGCTCGGTGCGCACGTCCCACTCGCGGATGCTCGCCGCGTCGCCGTCGCGCCACACCCACCCGCGATGGAGGTCGCCGACCTCGGTGCCGATGCGGATGCCGCCGAAGTGCACGTCGTCGCCGACGTTGATGGAGAACCAGCGCCACATTGTCGGGCCGCCCCAGCGCCTGGGCCCCCACGACTTGTCGCGGTTGCCACGCGCGTCGGGCCCCAGCGGATGCCGCTGGTGGTCGATCTCGATCCACCCCGTCCAGCGCCCGGCCTGCTCGAGATGGCCCTTGCCCACGGTGCCGCGCGTTGCCGCGCTCGCCCCCTGACCCTCGCGGCCCTGCCCGTCGGCGCCGATCGCGGGCATGAGCGCGGAGAACGTCACGTCGAGCGCGATCGGGACGATGGCGTCGGCGAGCAGGGCGTCGGCCGCGGCCGTCAACCGCCACTCCTTCATCGGCGCCAGTCGCTCGTACGCCACGCCGCCTACCGCCAGGCCGGTGTCGATCATCTCCCGTTGCTCACGGACCGCGTGCACGGTCGCCAGGCCGTCTCCGGGCACCCACACCGACAGGCCCACATCGATCGTGCCCTCGTTCGGCCGCACTCCGATCCGCGTGAAGAGACCGGTGTCGGCGTCGGGGTCGTAGCAATTGAAGTAGTAGGACTCGCTCCAGGCCCCGTCGGACTCGACCGGGTGGGCGAAGTCGTGGGCCTCGTCGAGGATGGGCATGGCGCCACCCTAGGTGGATTCGGTCCGGGCGCGTAGGGCCGACGAGTACGCTGCCGAACCGGCGACCGCTTCTTGTCGCGCTCAACCACCGTGACGGCGGTTCGGCGCGACAAGGAGCGCAGAAGTCCGGTCCGGGCTCCGAGGAGGCAGCCGCTGAGGAAGAAGCGCGTCGCCTGGCTCTCGACCGCTGTCGGGACAGTCATCGCCGTCGCCGCAGGCGTCTTCGTGGCTCGGGCCATCAGCGACCAGTGGACCCTGGTGCGGTCCTCGATCGCGGACGCCCGTCCCGAGTGGCTCGTGGCGGCTTTGCTGTGCGCGGCCGCCGCCATGGTCACCGTCGCGCTCCCGTGGCGAACTGCGCTGAGGATCGTCGGCGCGATCGCCGACCGGGCCTCGACGGTGGCGTGGTACTTCATGGGGGAGATCGGCAAGTACGTGCCGGGTGGGATCTGGCCCGTCGTGGGACGGGGCGAGCTCGCGTACCGGGGCGGGGTGCCACGCGGAGCGGCGTACGCGAGCGTGGCGCTGTCGCTCGGGGCCCTCTACCTCGCCGGCACGCTCGCAGTCGCGGTCCTGCTCCCGGTGCACCTTGGCGGCGACCACCTCGCGGCCGCGGTCTGGGTCCTCCTGCTGCTCCCTGCCGGCGTCGCCGTCCTGCATCCCAGGCCGCTCGGGTGGCTCGTCGACAGGGCCGAGAAGCTCTTGAGGCGCGATCTGCACATCGACGTTCCGCCGTGGTCGGCATCGATGAGGCTGGTCGCCAGGTATCTCCCCAGCTGGTGGCTCATCGGCACCGCCACGTGGTGCGTCGCGCGTGCATTCGACCCCGACGCGAGTTGGTTGGCGGTCGCGCCTGCCGCCATCGTCTCCTGGATCATCGGCTTCGTGTCGGTGCCGGTTCCGGGCGGTATCGGCGTGCGCGAGGCGGCGTTCGTGGCGGTGGTCGGGACGATCCCGACCGGAGTGCGGGCGACCGTCGCGGTCGCCGCGAGGCTGTGCTTCATCATGGTCGACGCCGGCGGCGCGGCGCTCGGCGCAATGGCCTGGCGCCGGTGGACACGCGCGATGCGCGCGACCGAGGCGCGCCCGCCCGACCCGCGCTCCTGAATCTCCCGATCAGAGCTCGACCGGAAACGCGAACTTCAGCAGCTCGGCGCGGTCGACCAGGTAGAGGCGCAAGCCGACGGCCATGTCCGCCGCCCATAGCTCAGGCGCAGTGTCGAGCACGCGCTGGATGAGCGCGGGATCGAGACGCGGCTCCTCGATCGGATGGTCGCGAAGGAAACGCAGCACCGAAGGAGCCAGCGCTTGAGCCGGTTGTCGTGCGATCTCGTGGAGCGCTTGTGACATCACGAACTTCAGCCCGGGATCGGAGATCGCCGCGAGAGCGGCTTCGGCGGCGCGACCGAGCCGGACGTCGTGACCCGACCTCGCTTGCGCGATCAACGCCTCGTACGCCCGGACATCGATGCGCCTTCCTCCGAGGTCGACGTCGGCGAGCAGCTCGCCACGCGGTGCGGAACCCTTGGTGAACGTGTCCACGACGAGGACGAGGCCGCTGTCCACGGTCGATCGCCGAACCAACCGGTCCTTGTGGACCGCGCCACGCTGCGTCAGGGGGTGACGCACAGCGACACCACGCTGGGTGAGCTCGAAGGCCAGCGCCTCGCGGAGCCCCGCATAGGGCGCTCCTCCCCGGCTGAGGAGAACGGTCTGCGCGCCCAGCTCGCGCCGGTGGGCGAGCACCGCATCGCCGAGCTCATGGACGAAGCGGCTCGCGATGGTCGCGTGCGCGGAGCGAAGGGTGTTGCTGGTCCGGTCGAGGCTCGGATTGATCGCGGCGGGGACGATGATCGCCACCAGCGCGAGCGACGTCAGCGCGGGCACGAGCGTCGGTCGGGCGGCGAGCTGCGCGCGCCCCAGCGCGAGCAGCCCGAGACCGAGCACGAGACAGGTGAAGAAGGCGAGCGCGAACGACCAGTGGTAGAACGCGATGCGCCCCTGCTCGAAGAGCCCGACCGGCACCGAGGAGCCGTTGGCGAAACCCGCCAACGCCAGGATGACCACCATGAGCGCCAGCGTGGCCTGGCGTGGGCTCGGCTTTCGCCACCGGAGCCCCAGAGCAGCAACGATCGCGACCACCGCGATGGCGGAGAGCCATGTGAGGGCGGACGGCTCTGACAGCAGGGTCGAGCCGGTCAGATCGGTCCGGCCGAGCAGCGGCGGCAGGCCGAGCGAGTTCACGATCTGGTGCAGCGCGGAGGTCGCGCCGAGTGTGGCGTCGTCGGTATTGCGGGCGTAAGTGAGAAGGCGCCCCAGGTTGCCGTCGGTGCTGATCGCCTGCTGCAACAGCACCGGTGCCCACAGCACCAGCGCGACGAGGGCCGACCACCCACACCACCGGAGAACCTCGCCGCGGCGGCGGGCGAGCGCGGCGGCGAGACCGAGCACCGCGCCTGCCGTCACCACCACGACAGCGGGCGCAACCGAGAGGTGCTGCTGGGCGGTGAAGGACACCACCGCGGTGGCGAGCGGGAGCAGGCGCAGGTCGCCACAGAGCACGCACCAGCACAGGACCGACGCGCACAGCAGCGGGTAGCCGGCGATGTTCGAGCTGACCGGGTCGATGAGTGATGACGCGCCGGTGGTGAACATGACCGTACTGAGCAACACCGCGGCGACGATGCCCGCCGGCGGTCCGAGCTGACGGAACACGGCCCAGGCCGCAAGTAGCACGCAGGCCCCGACGATCAGCACCGTCACCAGCGGCATGCCGATGTCCCCGCCGAAGAGTCGGATGGAGACGGCCAGCAGGTAGAAATGCGTGGCGCCGGGGTGGTTCACGAGGTCCGCGCTCGCGATGTACCGCGCCGCGGTCGAAGGCTGGCCAATGAGCGGCGTGCGGGCAGTGCCGACATCGAGGGCCCGGATACCCATGAGCGCGGGATCGCCCGCAGGCGCCCAGTCGGGCACCGCCCAGGCAAAGGCGAGCACCGGCGCCAGCAAGAGCGCGAGCGCAAAGACGAACGCCAGCCATCGGCCGCGGCGGTCGAGATCGCGCAGCCGGTGGACGGCGCGCCGAGAATCGGTGCGTTGGTCGGATCGAGCCTGCGCGTGAAGAAGTGTGTCGGTCAGGCTCGAGAACCCTAATCGCATCACCTTGTCCGCTTGGGAGTCGACAGCTGCCGGCGAGCCCGCGGCGCGCTACGGGTAGGTCGCCTCGACCGTGGTGTGGATGCCGCCGCGCACGAGCCAGTCGGTGTGGACGGTCACTCGTCGGGGACCGATGGCCGCCACCAGGTCGTCGAGGATGCGGTTGGTCACGTCCTCGTGGAACGCGCCCTCGTCGCGGTAGCTCCACAGGTAGAGCTTCAGCGACTTCAGCTCGACGATGGAGGGCCCGGGCACGTAGGAGACGGTGACCGTGGCGAAGTCGGGTTGGCCCGTGAGCGGGCAGACGCAGGTGAACTCCGGCGTCTCGCACCGCACCTCGTAGTCCCGCCCCGGATGCGGATTGGGGATGGCGACGAGCTCACGGGCCGGACGGCTGGGCACCGACCGAACGTAGCTCCCACGGCCCCGGCGAGCCTTCCGGGCGCGAACGCGGCCCGAGGGCCGACGATGGGCGCGCGCCCGGAAGGTCGGGACCCGCCGCGGCTACTTCTTCTTGCCGAGCATCCGGTTCATCTTGGTGGAGCACACCGGGCAGGTGCCCTGGGCGGCCCGTCGGCCGTTGGCCAGCTCGACCTCTTGCCCCTCGAACTCCCTCTTTTCCCGGCATTTCACGCAATAGCCCTCATACGTGGCCATAAGGCTGTCCTCTCGATCGGTGGCGTAGGTGGCCATCTTGGTCTCCTCCGGTCGGTGTGCGTGTCAGTCTGACGGAGCCCGGGCGGGAAGCGAGGGATCCTCGACCCCGAGGCCCTCGAGATCGGCCTTCAGGAGGAGGGCGCGGCCGGGCACACCGGCCGATGCGAGCAGCTCGTCGCCGGCGCCCCGCACGCGTGGCGCGGCCTCGACCGTACAGATCCCCAGCAGGCTCGGGCCCGCACCGCTCCAGCACGACGCGAGCGCGCCTGCGTCGACGAGGCCGGCCAGCAGATGGCCCGACTGTGGGAAGAGCGAGGCCCGGGCCGACTGGTGCAGGCGGTCCTCGGTCGCCTCCTTCACCAGCAGCCGGCGGTCGCCGAGGCCCGCGATCAGGAGGCCGAGGCGCCCGAGGTTGAACGCGGCCTCGCCGAGGCGCACCTGCGCAGGCAGGGCCTGACGGGCGCGCGCGGTGGCGAGCGGGCGGGAAGGCACGAGCACCACGAACGCGAGGCCGCGGTCGAGCGGCAGGCGCACGGTGACCGGATGCCCGTCGACGTCGGCCGCGGCCACCAGCCCACCCAGCACCGACGCACCCGCATTCTCCGGATGCCCGTCGAGCCGGGCGGCGAGCGTCAGCGGGTCGTTCGCTCCGCACGCGGCCGCGGTCGCCACTGCGAGCGCGGCGGACGAGCCCAGCCCGCGTCCGACGGGGATCTCCGACCGCACCGTGATCGCGACCCGGTCGTGCCCCAGGACCTGTCTGGCCACGCGCGCCGCGAGATGGGTGCCGTCGGCAGGCAGGTCGCCGCCCTCGCCTTCGAGGCGCAGCGAGAGCTCGTCGGCCGGCTCCACCTCGACGTGGACGTACAGCGACAGCGCGATGGCCAGCGTGTCGAAGCCCGGTCCGAGGTTCGCCGTGGAGGCAGGAGCACGGGCGTGCACGACCCAACGGTACCGTCGCCTTCCGTGGAGCCTACGGATCGCACGATCCTGCGCCTCGCCGTGCCCGCGCTCGCGACCCTCGCGGTCGAGCCGCTCTACGTCCTCGTGGACACCGCCATCGTCGGCCACCTCGGCACCGCGCCCCTCGCCGGCGTGGCCCTGGCGGCCGGCGTGCTCAACGTGGCGTTCCTCGTCTGCAACTTCCTCGCCTACGGCACGACGGCACGCGTGGCCTTCCTCGTCGGTGCGGGCGACCCGCAGGCGGCCGACCAGGTTGCGGTGCAGGGGCTTTGGCTCAGCGCGTTGCTCGGGTTGATCGCGGCCGCGCTCGTGGGCGGCCTGGCGCGGCCGGCCGCGGTCGCGCTCGGCGGTTCGGGCGCAGTGCTGACGAATGCGATCACCTACCTCCGCATCAGCGCGATCGGGACGCCGTTCGTGCTCGTCGCGCTCGTCGGTCACGGCTATCTGCGCGGCGTGCAGGACACCCGGACGCCGCTCGCCATCGCCGTGGGCGCCAACCTGCTGAACGTCGGTGTCGAGCTCGTGCTCGTCTACGGTCTCGACCTCGGTGTCGCCGGGTCGGCATGGGGCACGGTGCTCGCCCAGGTGGTCGCGGCCGCGGTCTTCCTCGGCGTCCTGACCCGGCGGCTGCGCATGTCGGGCGCGTCGCTCGCCGTCGACCGCGGTGAGCTGCTCCGGCTCGCGCGTACGGGACGGCACCTGTTCGTGCGCACGGCCGCGTTGCTCACCACCCTCACCCTCGCCACCTCGGTGGCCGCCCGGGTCGACCCACCGACGCTCGCCGGCCATCAGATCGCCCTCCAGATCGAGACCTTCCTCGCGCTCACGGTCGACGCGCTCGCGATCGCAGGCCAGGCCCTCACCGGGGCGGCGCTCGGGGCAGGCGACGTCCGGGAGGCACGCCGGACCGGCCGCCGCCTCGTGCAGATGGGCCTGCGGGCCGGCGCCGCGCTCTGCATCGTCGTCGTGGCGACCGCGTGGCTCCTCCCGCACATCTTCAGTGGCGACCCGGCGGTCATCTCACGCGCCTCCGCCGCGCTCGTGATCGTCGGGCTCATGCAGTTGCCAGCTGCCGTCGTATTCGTGCTCGACGGCGTGCTCCTCGGCGCCTCCGACACGCGTTTCCAGCAGTTGTCGAACGTGGTCGCGCTCCTGGCGTTCCTGCCGTTCGCGGCCGCGCTCCTGGTGTGGCCTCGGCTCGGCATCATCGGGATCTGGACGGGCCTGTTCGCGTGGATGCTCGCACGCCTGTTGGCCAATAGCCGACGCTTCGCCGGCAGAAGATGGCAGAACGTCCCCGCCTGATTCAAAAAGAAATCTGTCACCAAGCGACCGCGAGTCAGGTCCGAATGGCCGGTGGAAAGGTCCACCAAATGGAGGTCAAGAATCATGTACCACTTCGCCGTAGCAGCCCTGCTGGCACTGGCCACGTTGAAGGTGGTCGACCTGCTCGAAGGGCTGATGCCTGCCGTTTCCCGTGGGCGGGCCCTGCTCACGTTCGCCCTGGCCATCGGGGCGGCCGTCGCCCTCGATTTCTCGGTTTTCGCCGGCTACGGCATTGCCGTGCGAGAGACGTGGATGGGCACGTGGGGAACCGGTCTCATCATCGGCTCACTCGCCACCGTCTGGCAGGCCCTCTTCGGGTTTCTCGGCGCCTGGGACCGAGCGACTCCGGTCGAGCATCGGGACACACGGGCCCGCGTCGCCGCCTGACCCAACCCTCGTCCCCCTCACCCAATGGCGCTCAATGACGAGCGCCATTGGCGCGTTCGGCCACCGGTTCCTCTTCGGCTATGCGCCGGCGCGGGCGTTCATCGCGTCGAGCTCGTCGGGCGTCATCAGCACGGCGCGGGGCTTCGAGCCCTCCGACGGGCCCACGACGCCGCGGCGCTCGAGCAGGTCCATCAGCCGCCCCGCCCGCGCGAACCCGACCCGCAGCTTGCGCTGCAGCATCGAGGTCGAGCCCAACTGTGAGCGCACGATGAGGTCCATTGCCGCTTCGAGCATCTCGTCGTCGTCGCCGTCGCCGCTCGCATCACCGAGCCCGCCGCCCACCGGATCGCCCTCCACGCCGTCCACGTACTGCGGCTGCGCCTGACGCCGCCAGTGCGCGACGACCTTGCGCACCTCGTCCTCGCCCACCCACGCGCCCTGAATGCGTCGCGGCACGTTCGAGGAGGCGACCGCGAGCAGCATGTCGCCCTGGCCGATGAGGCGTTCGGCCCCGGGCTGGTCGAGGATGACGCGGCTGTCGGCCAGCGACGACACGGCGAACGCGAGCCGGGAAGGCACGTTGGCTTTGATGACGCCGGTGATGACGTCGACCGACGGGCGCTGTGTGGCGATCACGAGGTGCAGGCCGACGGCGCGCGCCATCTGCGCGATCCGGCAGATGGCGTCCTCGACGTCGCGCGCCGCCACCATCATCAGATCGTTCAGCTCGTCGACCACGACGAGGATGAACGGCAGGCGCTCGTGCCCGCGGTCGGAGCCGGGCTCGGGCTGGAGCTCGCCGCGATCGTAGGCGGCGTTGTAGCCGGTGATGTCGCGCACGCCCACCTCGGCCAGGAGGTCATAGCGCCGCTCCATCTCGTGCACCGCCCACTGGAGGGCGTTGGCCGCCTTCTTGGGATTGACCACCACCTGGGTGAGCAGGTGGGGCAGGCCGTTGTACTGCCCGAGCTCGACGCGCTTCGGGTCGACGAGGATCAGCCGGACCTGGTCGGGCGTGCCCCGCGCCAGGATCGACGTCAACACGGTGTTGATGCACGACGATTTGCCTGCGCCGGTCGCGCCCGCGATCAGGATGTGCGGCATCTCCGCCAGGTTCACCATCACGGGCCGGCCCGCGATGTCGCGGCCGAGCCCGACCTCGAGTGGATGGGTGGCCCGGCGAGCCTCTTCGCTCAACAGGATGTCGCCCAGCGACACGAGCTGGCGCTGCTTGTTCGGCACCTCGACGCCGATGGCGG
This sequence comes from Actinomycetota bacterium, assembly GCA_005888325.1. NCBI lineage: Bacteria > Bacillati > Actinomycetota > Actinomycetota bacterium. The sequence continues at coordinate 31,221 of VAWU01000029.1, read as the reverse complement.
AGCGACCGGGGATGGGGGCGAGGATGCGGACGTCGGGCGAGGCCATCGCGTACGCGATGTCCTTGTGCAACGCGGTCACGCGCGCCACCTTCACGCCGGGGCCGAGCGCCAGCTCGTAGCGCGTGACGGTCGGCCCGACCGTCGTGCCGACGAGCCGCGTCTCGACGCCATGGGCGGCAAGCGCGTCTTCGAGCGTGCGCCCGCCCTGGTCGACGAGGCGCCGGTCGATCTCCTGGGTCTTCGCCTTCTTCAGCACCTGGAGCGGAGGGAGGCGCCACACGGTCGCCTCGGCCGCGGGGCCGAGCCCGATCGCGAGCTGTTCCTCCTCGACCGGCGCGGCGAGCGCGTCGAGGTCGAGGTGCACCTCGACCGCCTCGGCCCCCTCGGCGGAGTTGACCGGGTCCACCTCCTCGTCGTCGCCGGCGTCGGCCTCGGCGTCGTCCGGCTCCGGGGCCGAGGCTCGCGACCGCCTCGCAGTCCGGTTGGAGGGGTGGCGATCGGCCGCGGCCGCCACCTCGGGCCCCTCGCCGAGTCGCCCGAACCAGAGCAGCCCGCGTCGCACGGCCGCGGCGACCGCGCGGGCGGCCGCGACGACGGCGTCGCCGGCGGCCCGCACCGATGTCTTGGTGATCACGAGGAGGCCGAGTCCGAGGAGCGACGCGAGCACCAGGCCCGCACCCCATCCCGCCAGCAACGTGCGCAACGGCTCGGCGATGCCCACGCCGACGACGCCGCCGGCACCGCGCAGCTCCGACAGGGGGGCTCCCCACTCCGGCGACCCGTGCACGAGGTGCAGCAGGCCGGCGGTCGCGGCGCACACGAACCCGAAGCCGATAGCCACCCGCGCGGGCTCCTCGCCCCAGGGCCGCCCGCGCACCAGCACGCCGCCCACGCCGCACAGGGCCACCGGCACGAGCAGCCGGCCCACGCCGAAGGCATCGGCCGCCGACTCGCGCAGCACCCGCCCCGCGGGACCGGTCAGGTCGGCGTAGATGCCGAGCGCCGAGACGAGCCCGAGCGTGATGAGCACGAGACCCCACACGTCGTCGGACTGACGGCCGAGGTGGGTGGCCAGGCTCTGCCGCAACCGCGCGGCGGGACGGGTCCGCCGGGCCGGGCGACGCGAGCCCGTCCGGCGACGACGCTGCTTGGAGGCCACAGTGGCCACAACCGTAACAGCAGCCACACGAGTGGACGGGCTTGTGCGCGCCCTGCGGCTGACGGCATCGGCGGACGCGGCGAGAATGTCGGGCATGGACGATCTCGGAACCGTCCTCGGCGTGTGGTCGCACCCCGACGACGAGGCCTGGCTCTCGGCGGGGATCATGGCCGAGGCGGTGCGGACCGGCAGCCGGGTGGTGTGCGTGACGGCGACGCGGGGCGAGCTGGGCACGGTCGACCCGGTCCGCTGGCCGCTCGAGGGGCTCGCCGAGGTGCGCACCGCAGAGATGCAGCGCTGCCTCGAGCTCCTCGGCGTCACCGAGCACCTCTGGCTCGACTATCCCGACGGCGGCTGTGCCGACGTCGCACCCGAGGAGGCGATCGGGAAGCTGGTCTCGCTGATGGAGGAGATCCGGCCCGACACCGTCCTCTCGTTCGGCCCCGACGGCATGACCGGCCACCGCGATCACCAGACGACGTGCGCGTGGGCCACCGAGGCCTTCCGTCGCGTCGGCGCGCCTGGCGCGAGGCTCCTCTACGCGACCAAGACGCCCGAGTTCCTCGAGCTCTGGCTGCCCTACCTCCCGCCCGAGGTGATGATGGACCCCAACGCGCAGATCCCGAGCACGCCGGCCTCGGAGCTCGCGATCGACGTCGACCTTCCCGACGACCTGCTCGCGCTCAAGCAGACCGCGCTCCGCGCCCAGGCCAGCCAGATCACGCCCCTGTTGGAGGAGTTCGGCGAGGAGGTGTTCCGGGCGTTCTGCCGCTGGGAATTCTTCAGGCCCGCAGCCTGAGGCTCAGGCTCACGCCTCCATGCCGCTTCGGAGGCTCACGCCTCCATGCCGCTTCGGAGGCTCACGCCTCCATGACCACGGGGACGATCATCGGGCGGCGTCGGGTGCGGTCGCTCACGAACTGGCCCGCGGCGCGGCGCACGTGGCGCTTGAGGGTGTCGAGGTCGGTGCCCGCGCCGTCGGCGACCGCCTTCTCCACCTCTTCCTGCACCCGGTCACGGCCCTCCTCGATGAGCTCCTCGGCCTCTGGCCCGTGCACCCACCCGCGCGTGATCAGCTCGGGCCGGGTCAGCAGCTGGCCCGATTGCGCGTCGACGGTGACGACCACCACGACGACACCCTCCTCGGCGAGCACGCGCCGGTCGCGCAGCACACCGTGTCCGACATCGCCCACGATGCCGTCGACGTAGAGGTAGCCGGCGGGGACGCTCTCGCCGAACTCCACGCCGTTGTCATCGATCTCGATCACGTCGCCGTCTTCCGCGAGCAGCACGTTGCGCTCGCGCACGCCCATCTCGATGGCGAGGCGGGCGTGGTGCGAGAGGTGGCGGAACTCGCCGTGCACGGGCACGAAGAACTCGGGTCGGGCGATCGACAGCAGCGTCTTCAGCTCGCCCTGCATCGCGTGACCGGTGACGTGCACCGCGGCCAGGCCGGAGTGCACGACGTCGGCGCCCAGGCGACAGAGACCGTCGATCACCTTGTTGACGCTGTGCTCGTTGCCGGGAATGGCGTGCGAGCTGAGGATCACGACATCGCCCTCGCCGATCTTCAGCCACTTGTTCTCACCCGCGGCCATCAGTGCCAGCGCGGACATGGGCTCGCCCTGCGACCCCGTCGAGAGCACCAACACCTTCCCGGGGTCGAAGTCGCCGAGCTTCTCGATGTCGACCAGCCGGTCGTCTGGGATGTGCAACAGGCCCATCTGTCGTGCCAGCGAAACGTTCTTCGCCATCGAGCGACCGAGCGTGGCAATGGTGCGCCCGGTTCCCAGCGCGGCCTCCGCGATCTGCTGGATCCGGTGGATGTGGCTGGCGAAGCACGCGGCGATGATGCGCTTGCCCTCGTTGTCGCGAACGAGGTTGCGCAACACGTGGCCCACGCTGCGCTCGCTCGGTGTGTGGCCCGGCTCCTCCGCGTTGGTCGAGTCGGACAGCAGCAGGCGGATGCCGTGCTCGTCGGCGATGCGCCCGATGCGCGCGAGGTCGGTGATGCGGCCGTCGACCGGCGTGAGGTCGAGCTTGAAGTCGCCCGAGTGCAGGATCACGCCCTGCGGCGTGTGGAACGCCGTGGCGAATCCGTGTGGCACGGAGTGGGTCACCGCGATGAACTCGCAATCGAAGGGCCCGATGCGCCGCCGTTCGCCGTCGACCACCGTGACGAGCTCGGTGCGGTCGATCAGCCCGGCTTCCTCGATGCGGCTGCGGGCCAGGCCGAGCGTGAGGGCCGACCCGTAGATCGGGAACTTCAGGTCGCGCAGCAGGAACGAGAGGCCACCCACGTGGTCCTCGTGGCCGTGGGTGACGATGCACCCTTCGATGCGCGACGCGTTCTCGCGGAGCCACGTGAAGTCTGGGAGCACGAGGTCGATGCCGAGCATCTCGGCGTCGGGGAACATGAGTCCGCAGTCGAGCAACAGGATGCGGCCGTCCTGCTCGAAGGCGGCGCAGTTGCGACCGATCTCGCCGAGGCCGCCGAGGAAGGTGATGCGGACGGGGTCAGGCACGCAGCTTCGCCAGCACCTCGCGGGCGCGGTCCTCGGTGCCATCGGGAGCGGGCCCGATCGGCAACCGGCACTGGCCGACGGGCAGGCCGAGCACCCGCATCATCGCCTTGGACGGGATCGGGTTGGGGGTGAGATCGCCGGTCTCGAAGGCGTAGGACTCGAGCAACCGGGCATTGATGTGCCGGGCCCCCTCGACATCGCCCTTGCCGAAGGCGGCGATCATCTCGCCGACGAGCTCGCCGGCCCAGTGCGTGGCGACGCCGATCGTGCCGGTCGCACCGATCGAGAGCAGCGGCAACGTCTGGTCGTCGCTGCCGCTGTAGAGCTCGAAGCCCGACGGCGCGGCAGCCATGAGCGCCGCCGATGCGGCGACGTCGAGCGCCGCGTCCTTCACCCCGACGATGTTGGGCACCTCGCGCGCCAGGCGGATGAGCAAATCGTGGCTGACCTTGCGACCGGTCCGGATGGGGATGTCGTAGATCAGCACCGGCAACGACGACGCGCCCGCCACGGCGCGGAAATGCGCTTCCAGCCCGGCTTGCGACGGGCGGCTGTAGTACGGGGTGACGACGAGCGCGCCGGCCACGCCCGTGCCCGCGGCACGACGGGTGAGCTCGACGGAGTGGGCGGTGTCGTTGGTGCCGGTGCCTGCCACCACCGGTACCGAGACCGCCTCGGCCACTGCCCGCCACAGCTCCAGCCTCTCGTCGTCGCTGAGCACCGGGCCCTCGCCCGTGGTGCCCGCGACCACCAGGCCGTCGTTGCCGTGCTCGGTGAGCCAGCGGGCGAGCCTGACCGCGACGCCGACGTCGAGCGCGCCGTCGTCGGAGAACGGGGTGACCATCGCGGTCATCACCGCGCCGAAGTGCGCCATCAGGTCCTGACCTCCTGCTCGGCTGAACGGTCGATACCCAAGGTGAGGAGCAGATCCTCGTGCAGCTCGTGCCAGACGGTGTGGTACGAGTCCATCAACGGACGGGCGACCCACTCGCGCTCGCCGGCCTCGACGCGCTCGAGGGCCGCGGCCAGACGGGGGCCGTAGGACTGCATGCGCTCGAGCTCGACCGCCAGCTCCTCGGTGGCACCGAGCGCGTCGTGGTGCACGGCCCTCAGTCGCTCGACCCCTGGGGCGCCCTGCTGCAGGGCGGTGATGGTCGCCAGCAGCTCGACGTTGACACCGAGGATGCGCCGGTACGCGGACTCCACGACGGCGATGCAGCCCGCGCGGTCGATGTCGGTCCGCAACAGCCGGGCGTGCTCGGCCCGCCCTTCGGGCGTGAGCGACCAGCTGTCGCGTTTGTCCAGGAACCGAACCATCCCGTGGGCGAGCAGCTCCGTGAGCTCGGCCTCCACGACCGGTTGCGCGCGATCGCTCGCCCGCGCGATCTCCGCGGCGTCGGCCATCCCCTTGAGGCGCAGCGCGTGCAGCACGACCAGACGCGTGTCGGAGGCGTGGGCCACCGCCGCAGGCTACACGCCGTCCCCCGGCCCCCCTGTGGACATACCGGGGGGTTACGCCGACTTGATCTCGCCGCTGTCGAGCTGCATGCGCTCGTACTCCGCGCCGGTGTCCTCCCAGTCCTCGAACTGGAGCACGCCCAGCTCGCCGAACTTCTGACGGAGCCAGCCGTCGCCCGCGTCGAGCAGGCCCAGCTTCTTGAGGTTGGGCACGATCTTGGAGAAGAGCATCTTGCGGAACTCGATCTGCATCGGGGCGTGCAGCATCGTCTCGCAGCACTCCTTCACCGGCAGGCCGGCCCACTCCCAGACCTCCTGGCCGAGGAAGCGGTCGCGCATCTGCACCGCCGCCTCGTAGCAGAACTCCTGGCGCTCGCGGATCTCCGGCGGGCTCAGATCGGTGTAGGCCTCCTTGAGCGACAGCACACCGAAGGCGACGTGACGCGCCTCGTCGGACATCACGTAGCGGGTGAGCTGCTTGAGCAGCGGATCGGGGCTGGTCTGGTACTGGAAGCCGAACGCGGCCAGGGCCAGGCCCTCGATCATGATCTGCATGCCGAGGTAGGTCATATCCCAACGGGGGTCGTTCACCACCGCGTCGAGCAACGCGCGCAGGTGCACGTTGACCGGGAACTCGTGCGCCATCTTCTCCTTGAGGTACCGGGCGTAGACCTCGACGTGGCGGGCCTCGTCCATCACCTGGGTGGCCGCGTAGTACTTGGCGTCGATCCACGGAACCGACTCGACGATCTTGGCGGTGCAGATCAGCGCGCCCTGCTCGCCGTGCATGAACTGGCTCAGCACCCACGCCTGCTGCGCGGCGCCGAGGTCGTACCACTCGTCCTCGGTCAGCTTCTCGAAGGGCGTGCCGCCGCGCTCGAGCGCCATGGTGGTGTTGAGCGGGTTGTTCGGGTCGCGCGCGATCTTCCAGGGGTCGACATCGATGTCCCAGTCGATGTCGGTGGACGCGTTCCACATCGACGTCTTGGCCTTCTCGTAGAGCTTGACGAGCTGGTCACGGCTGCGCTCGTAGTCCCATGTGAAGCAGGCTGCGGCGTTGTCCTGCACGGTGTGGATCAGCTCGCGCTTCTCCGCGTCGGTGACGGTCTGCGCGAGCTCCTCGATGGTGCCCGACTGGATGTCTACCTCGTCGATGGCCATGGCCCTACCCCCTTCTAAGCGGAACGCTTGTCACCTTCGGCGAGCGCGAAGGCCTCGTACTCGTCACCTGTATCGGCCCAGTCCTCGAACTGGATCACGCCCAGCTCGCCGAACTTCCGGCGCAGCCAGCCGTCACCCGCGTCGAGCAGGCCGAGCTTCTTGCAATTCGGCACGATCTTGGAGAAGAGCATCTGCTGGAACATCTGCCGCTCGGGCGCCTGCTGGACCAGCGAGACGACCTCCTTGACCGGCAGGCCCATGCGGTCCCACACCTCCTGCTGGAGGAAGCGGTCGCGCATGCGGACGGCGGCCTCGAACGCGAACTCCTGGCGCTCGTGCAGCTCCGAGCTCGACAGGCCCTCGTAGTACTCCTGCAGGCTGAGCACCCCGAAGGCCACGTGGCGCGCCTCGTCGGCCATCACGTAGCGCAGCAGCTGCTTGAGCAGCGGCTCGGTGGTGAGCGCGTGGATGAAGCCGAAGGCGGCGAGCGCGAGACCCTCGACCATGATCTGCATACCGAGGTACGTCATGTCCCAACGGCTGTCGGTCACGATGTCGTCGAGCAGCAGGCGGAGGTGGGCGTTGATCGGATAGTGACCCGAGAGCTTGGTGTCGAGGTACTTGGCGAACACCTCGACATGACGGGCCTCGTCCATCACCTGGGTGGCGGCGTAGTACTTGGCGTCGATCCACGGCACCGACTCGACGATCTTCGCGGTGCAGACCAGCGCGCCCTGCTCGCCGTGGAGAAACTGGCTCAGCGTCCAGTTCTGCGACTGCACGCCGACCTCGATCCATTCCTTGTCGGTCCACTTCTCGAACGGCGTGCCGGTGACGTCGAAGCCCGCCCCGGGGCCGCCGAACTGGGCGGAGTTCGCGAGCACCACGGCCTGCTGGTCGACGGGCGTCTCCCACGGCAGGTCGGTCTCGCCGTTCCACATCGACGTCTTGGCCTTCTCGTAGAGGCGCCCGAGCTTGTGCCGGCTGCGCTCGTAGTCCCACGTGAAGATGGCGTCGGCGTTGTCCTTGACCGCGCGGATGGCCTCGTCGACATCGGTGTTGGTGATGGCGAGGATGGCCTCGAGGTCGTTGACGTCGGTGCGGCCAATGAGGTCCTCGGTCGTTGCCATGGTGATCTAACCCTTCATAGTTGACGCAGTAGAGACGAGCCCGGGCAGGACGTAGCCCCGCACCAGGCGACGGACGGACTGCTCGTCGCACACGTCGAACGCCTGCGACGGGCACAGCGCGAACGAGAGCGTGAGCCGGGCCGCCCACTCGGCGACGCGCGGGGCCTCGTCGTCTCCGACGTGGGCCGCGAGGTACGGGGCGAAGAAGTTGCGGACCACCGCGTACACGGCATCCATGCGCGTGAACGCGACGAGCGGGAGCACGACCTCGGGCTCGTTGTCGAGGAGGCACTGGAGCACCTCGTGGCCGGCGAGGTAGCGGGCCGCGGTGACCATGCCCGTGACGAGGAGATCCTCCAGCCCCTCACAGCCCTCGAGGGCCGCGGCCTCGGTCGCGAGGAAGCGGAGGACCTCGGACCGGACGGTCGCCGCGAGGAGGCTCTCCTTGCCGCCGGGGAACACCCGGTAGACGGTGGCCCGGCTGCACCCGGCCCTCCGGGCCACGTCGTCGAGGGTGGTCTTCGCCACGCCCCACCGGCCCATGCACGCGAGCGTGGCGTCGATGAGCCTTGCTTCCTGGGGGGGGAGGGGAAGCTCGACCGACGCCACTCCCTGAGACACTAAGGCGAAAGCGTCTCATGATCAACGTGTCTCACGTCACAGTCACAGTCACATGGCGGCGGGCCCCGCCTGTGCCGATGGGGGCCCCTACCCCATCGGCGCGGTTCTGCCGGCGCGCTGAGGTCCCTCACCCCCGCCTCCGCTCCGCTTCGGCACCCGCCGCGTGCCGATGGGGGCCCCTACCCCATCGGCGCGGTTCTGCCGGCGCGCTGAGGTCCCTCACCCCCGCCTCCGCTCCGCTTCGGCACCCGCCGCGTGCCGATGGGGGCCCCTACCCCATCGGCGCGGTTCTGCCGGCGCGCTGAGGTCCCTCACCCGCGAGGGGAGATGCTGCGGGTGGCCCGTAGGGAGGGGCCCGGACGGGAGGGGTCCCCGCGTCAGCGGGGAGGGACCCATTCGGGAGGGACCCTGAGGGACATGACCCGCAGCACCGGGGGCGATGCTGCGGGTGGCCCGTAGGGAGGGGCCCGGATGGGAGGGGTCCCCGCGTCAGCGGGGAGGGACCCATTCGGGAGGGACCCTGAGGGACAGGACCCGCAGCACCGGGGGCGATCCCACGGCACTGCCGGGAACCCGGATCACAAAATGCCGGCGATGACCTCGGTGCGGACGAGGCGGCGGACCTGGTCGCGGTCGGTGAGGTCCCAACGACCCTGGGCGCTGATGAACGACAGGAGGATCCGGGCCACGTACTCCGAGGCCTCGTGCGGGTCGACCCCGGCGCGCAGGGTCTCGCGCTCGAGGTAGGGCTCGAGGAAGCGGGCGATGAAGTCGAGCACGCGGTGGGAGTCGACGGTCAGCTGCGGCAGCAGCCGGTCGGGCTCGGTCTGGAGGATCTTCTGCAGGACCTCGTGCTCCTCGACGGCTCGGTGGGCGAACACGAGGGCCTCCTCGAGCATCGACGCGAAGTCGGGCGCGCCCGCCACCGCCTCGGCCAGGCGGCCGAAGAAACGGGCCGTCTCCCACCCGATGACCTCGCGTACCAGCTCGTCGCGGCCCCCGGGGAAGTAGCGGTAGACGGTCGCGCGGGACAGCCGGCTCTCGCGGGCCACGTCCTCCACCGTGGTCTTGGCCAACCCGTAACGCGCCACGCAAGCGTAGGCGGCCTCGAGCAGGCGCTCTCGCAGGGTCAGGTCCACACGGGCGATGATCGCGCCGTGGAGCGCGCGACCGTCGACGTGTACGAGCACGAGGCTGAGACATACGCGGCCCGCCGCCCTCCGAAGCACCGTGCGCGCGCGGCCGAGTTCGCCGACCGCGTGCCTTCCGGTCGCCCGGTGGTCGACGTGGGTTGTGGTCCGGGCGGCTACCTCCCCGACCTGCTCGCACGCGGGGCGCCCGTTGTCGCGCTCGACGCTGCGCAAGCCATGCTCGACCTCGCGGGCGCGGTTGCGCCGGCTGCGTTGCGCTTGCGCGCCGACATCGTGGCGCTCCCGTTTCGACCGTTCAGCTTGGGAGCGGCGTGGGCGCGCAACACCTACCTGCACATCCGCAGAGCCGACCTGCCGCTCGCGCTCGCGCACCTGCATCGCTCGCTCGCCCTCGACGCACCCGTCGTCTTGAGCGTCGTGGAGGGCGACGACGAGGGCCTCGTCGCCGGAGACGTCATCGCGGGACGCTTCTTCGCCGACTGGCGGCGGGACCCGCTCGCGGATGTCGTCGTGGGCGCGGGGTTCGACCTGCACGGCATCGAGACGGTGGGCGACGAGCTGTGGGTGAGCGCGACCCGCGCGCGCACGCTGCCCGACTTCGTGGGACCGGGGATGCGCCTCCTCGTGTGCGGTCTCAACCCGAGCGTCGTCGCCGCGGACGCCGGCTTCGGCTTCGCGGGCGCCACCAATCGGTTCTGGCCCGCGGCGGTCGACGCCGGCCTCGTCACCCGCCCACGTGACCCGTTTCACGCGCTGACGGTCGACGGCGTAGGCGCGACCGACCTCGTGAAGCGGGCGACTCCACGCGCGAGCGAGCTGCGCGTCGAGGAATACCGCGCCGGCGCCGATCGGGTGCGTCGCCTCGTCGAGTGGCTGCGCCCCGCGGTCGTCCTCTTCGTCGGCTTGGCGGGATGGCGGGCGGTGATCGACCGTCGTGCCCAGCCCGGCTGGCAGCCGGAGCACTATGCGGGCGCCCCCGCCTACGTCATGCCTTCCACGAGCGGGCTCAACGCCCGCGTCGGGCGGGCCGACCTGGTCGCCCACCTCAATGCCGCGCTCCGCGCGTGCTGATGTCTTACTCTCGCTGACTCCGAGGCAACCGAACCCGGTCCTCAGCGAGGAGCAGTCCATGCGCATCGGAACCATCAAGGTCGACCACGTCCGCGGCTTCGCCGACAAGCTCGTCGGGCTCAACATGGAGTGGGTGGGCACGGTGATCAACAACGACCGCCTGCAGGAAGCAGGCGAGGCCCAGCAGGCCCGCGGCACCCGGAGCCTCAAGGCCCTGCGCCGCGAGGCGAGGCCGAAGGCGAAGGCCGTGAAGAGCACGAAGGCCCGCACGACCTCGTCACGACCGCGCACCACATCGCGCGCGAAAGCGCGGTGACGCCTACGACGTCGGCAGGCGGTAGTCCGCGAAGCGGTCGCGGAGCGTCTTCTTGGAGAACTTCCCGACGGAGGTCTTCGGCACCTCGTCGATGAAGACGACGTCGTCTGGGAGCCACCACTTGGCGACGCGCGGAGCGAGGAACTCCAGCACCTCGTCCTTCGTCAGGTTCTCGTCCGGCTTCACGACCACGCACGCGAGCGGACGCTCGACCCACCGCTCGTGGGGTACGCCGATCACCGCGGCCTCCGCCACCTTGGGGTGGGCCATGATCTCGTTCTCCAGCTCGACCGAGCTGATCCACTCGCCGCCCGACTTCACCAAATCCTTGGTGCGGTCGACGAGGCGGATGTAGCCCTCGGGGCTGATCACCGCCACGTCGCCCGTGCGCAGCCAGCCGTCCTTGGTGAACGACTCGTCGGCACGCGGGTCGTTGTAGTACGTGGCCGCGATCCACGGGCCGCGCACCTGTAGCTCACCCGAGGTGACACCGTCCCAGGCGAGCTCGTCGCCGCCGTCGGGCGCGGAGATGCGCACGTCGACACCCGGAACGGCGAGACCCTGGGTGGCACGGAGATCGGCGAGCTCGTCGTCGGGTTGGTCGACGAACGTGCTCTTCACCCGGCACACCGACGCGACCGGGCTCGTCTCGGTCATCCCCCACGCCTGCAGGATCGGCATGCCCGTTGCGGCGCGGAAGCCTTCGGACAACGACTTCGGGACCGCGGAGCCGCCACAGGGAATGGCACGCAGGCTCGAGACGTCGCGTCCCTCCAGAAGAGGCAACACGCCCATCCAGATCGTCGGCACGCCCGCCGCGACCGTCACCCGCTCGGACTCGATGAGGTCGACGATCGCCAGCGGTGAGAGATCGGGCCCGGGGAACACCAGGTTTGCGCCCGCAAAGACGGCCGCGTGCGCGAGGCCCCATGCGTTGGCGTGGAACATCGGCACGACCGGCAGCACGACGTCGGCTTCCGACACGGCGATGGTGTCGGCCAGCATCGTCGCCATGGAGTGCAGCACCGTAGAGCGATGCGAGTAGACGACGCCCTTGGGGTTGCCGGTGGTGCCGCTCGTGTAGCACATGGCCGCGGCGCGCGACTCGTCGTCCACCTCGAACTCGACCGGTTCCGAGCCCGCGAGCAGGTCCTCGTAGCGCAGGACACGCGGGTCGTCGGGTACGTCGCCCTTGCCGTCGTCCATGACGACGTAGTGCTTGACGGTCTCGAAGCTGCCGACGAGCGGCCAGAGCAGGCCGAGCAACGACCGGTCGACGAAGACGACCTCGTCCTCTGCGTGGTTCGCGATGTAGGTGAGCTGCTCGGGGAAGAGCCGGATGTTGAGGGTGTGCAGCACGCGCCCCGAGCACGGCGCGGCGAAGTAGAGCTCGAGGTGGCGCGCCGTGTTCCACGCGAACGTGGCGACCCGACCGTCGGCGGAGATGCCGAGGGCGTCGAACGCGCCGGCCAGACGGCGGGTCCGCTGCGCCCATTCGCCGTACGTCACGCGCTCGCGGACCGGCCCACCGTCGCCACCTTGTATCGCCGTGGCGGTGACGACGCCCTTCTCGGGAAAGAGGCGCTCGGCGCGCCGGAAGATGTGGGGCAGCGTCAACGGATAGTCCTGCATGAGGCCTCGCATGGCCGCTCCTCTCAGCTCACTCCTCCAGATGGTAGGAGGGCGCCGCCGGCAGCTGCAGGCCGTAAGGTCTCGGCCCTTGGCCGACGAACCCGACCAGGAACGGGTGCCACCGCCCGACGAAGGCCACGAGCGGCGCAAGCCGCGCGTCGCGCTTCTGGTCGCACCGATCGTCGTGCTCGGCATCGGAGCGACGATCGCCACCGCGCTCACCCCCGCGCTGGCGGCCAAGCACCCGCTCCTGCTCATCGCGCTCGAGGCCCGCAACCGCAACCTGCTCCTGGCCCGCAAGGTCGAGATCGTGCCGTTCATCGTGGTGGCCACCATCCGCCGCACCCTCACCGACCCCCTCTACTTCCTGCTCGGTCACTTCTACGGCGACGCCGTCATCCGCTGGCTGGAGAAGAAAGGAGGCGGGGGCGCCGCGGTGCGCTGGGTGGAGAGCATCTTCGCCCGGGCGGCCTACCCGATGGTCTTCCTCTTCCCCGGCGCGCTGGTGTGTGCGCTCGCTGGGTCGACCGGCATGCGTCCCCTCGTCTTCGGCATCCTCAACGTTTCGGGCACGATCAGCGCGGTCCTGCTGCTCCGCAAGTTCGGCGACGTGTTCGGGGGGCCGGTCGACTCCGTGCTCGAGTTCTTCAACCGCAACATCCTCTGGACGACGGGGATCACCGCAATGAGCGTGATCATCTGGCTCGTGTTGCAACGCCGGCAGGGCGGCCTCGAGCTCGACGCCGCAGGTGAGCTCGAAGGGGAGATCCGCCGCGACGAGCAGGACTGAGCCGCCCTGAGGTCCGCGCTCGGAGCCCGCTTCTGGCGCATCTGGGTCGCAGCCGGTGTCTCCACCCTGGGCGACGGCATGCGCGACGTGGCGCTGCCGTTGCTCGCCGCCGCCATCACACGCGATCCCGCGCTCGTCGCCGCGGTCAGCCTGGCCGGGCGCCTGCCCTGGCTCGTCCTGAGCCTGGTGAGCGGGGCGTTGGTAGACCGCGTCGACCGCCGCTGGATGATGGGAACGGTCGATGTCGTGCGCGCGGTGGTGATGGTGACTCTCGCCGTCACGGTCGCCGCCGATGTTGCGAGCATCGCGGTCCTGTGCGTCGTCGCCTTCGCGCTGGGGACGGGCGAGACCCTCTTCGACAACGCGGCCCAGGCGATCATGCCGTCGATCGTGCGACGCGACCAGCTCGAGCTGGCCAACAGCCGTCTGTACGCGGCACAGGTCGTGTCCCTCGA
>VAWU01000029.1:0-17642 GCA_005888325.1 Actinomycetota bacterium | reverse complement strand
CGGCTGCTACCGCCCGGTTCGCGCGACCGGCCCACCCACCCGGATGCGCACGGAGATCGTCGAAGGGTTGCGCTGGCTCTGGGCCCATCGGCTGCTGCGCACGCTCGGCCTGATGCTCGGCGTGTGGAACCTGCTGACCACCGCCATCTTCAGCGTGTTCGTGCTGTTCGCGCTGGAGACGCTCGGTCTGAGCAAGGTCGGGTACGGCCTGATCTTCACCGGCGCCGCGGTGGGCAGCCTGCTCGGCACCGTCGTGGCCACGCGGGTCATCGCCCGCCTCGGCCCCGCCACCGCGTTGCTGGGCGCGGTCTTCACGTCCGCGATCTCATACCTGGTGATCGCGCTGACGTCGAGCGCGGTGCTCGTCGGCATGATGTTCGCGGTGGGCGGCCTCACCAGCGTGCTGTGGAACGTCATCACGGTGTCGCTGCGTCAGTCGATCATCCCCGACGCGCTGCTCGGCCGGGTGAACAGCGTCTACCGCTTCCTGGGCTGGGGCACGATGCCGATCGGCGCGGCCGTCGGCGGCGCGCTCGCCAAGGGCTTCGGCTTGCGCGCGCCCTTCTACGTGAGCGCCGGCGTCCTCGCGGTCATGGGGGTCGCCGCGCTCCCCGTCGTCAACCGGCGCACGATCGAAGCGGCCCGCGCTCAGAGCCGCGAGTAACGTGCGGCAGATGAGCGAGAGGCGAAGCGCGTTGATCACAGGTTGCTCGACCGGTATCGGTCGGGCGACGGCTGTCGAGCTGACCAAGCGGGGCTACGAGGTCGTCGCCACCGCCCGCCGTGCCGAGACCCTCGACGACCTCGACGTGGCGCAGCGCCTCGCGCTCGACGTCGACGACGACGCGTCGGTGGCGAGGGTCCGCGACACAGTGGGTGCGATCGACGTTCTGGTCAACAACGCCGGGTTCGGGCTCGAGGGACCGGTGGAGACCGTGCCGCTGAGCGAGGTACGGCGGTTGTTCGAGACGAACTTCTTCGGCGCGGTGCGCATGATCCAGGCGTTCGTGCCCGCCATGCGCGAGCGAGGGAGCGGTGCGGTCGTGAACGTCTCCTCAGTCAACGGCGTGGTCGGCCCCCCACTCGCGGGCTACTACGCGGCCAGCAAGTTCGCGCTCGAGGGCCTGTCGGAGAGCCTCCACCTGGAGGTCGGCCACTTCGGGGTGCGGGTCGTCGTCATCGAGCCCGGCGCGATCGTGACGAGCTTCCCCGACAACGCCATCGACCACCGGCCCGAGCCCGGTCCGTATGCCGAGCTGGCCACGATGTGGGAAGGCGCGCTCGACAAGCTCGGCGGCGATGGCGAGACCCCGGGCCCGGAGCTCGTCGCCGCCACCATCGGCGAGGCACTCGAGGCCGAGCGCTACCGCCTCCGCTGGCCCGTCGGCGCCGAGGCCGACCTCGTCACCGGCGCACGCGAGTCGATGACCTACGACGACTTCGAGGCCAGCATGCGCGAGGTGCTCCAGGTCGACTGGTGATTCAGACCCCGAGTATGGGGTCGAGGCCGACGGTCAGTCCCGGGTGATCGGCGACCGTCTTCACTGCGAGCAGCACGCCGGGCATGTACGACGTGCGGTCGTACGAATCGTGGCGGATCGAGAGGCTCTGTCCGGTGGTGCCGAGGAGCACCTCCTGGTGGGCGACGAGGCCGAGCAGACGGACCGAGTGCACGCGGATCCCCGCGGGCCCCACGCCGCCGCGTGCCCCCTCGACGACCACCTTGGTGGTGGGGTCCGCCCCCCACGTCGGGGACGCGTCGGCCATGCGGCGCGCGGTCGTCATGGCCGTGCCCGAAGGGGCGTCGATCTTCTGGTCGTGATGGAGCTCGATGATCTCCGCGGTCTCGAACCACGGGGCCGCCAGCTCCGCGAAGCGCATCATGAGCACCGCCCCGACTGCGAAGTTGGGAGCGACGATGCAGTTGCTCCTGGTGAAGCCCGCCGCCAGCTCGGCGTAGTCGGCGTCGCCGAACCCGGTGGTGCCGACCACCGCGTGGACGCCGTGCTCGGCACACCAGCGCAGGTTGCCGCGGGCCGCGTCGAGATGGGTGAAGTCGACGGCGACCCGGGCGTCCGCATCCGCCAGCGCCCCCGCCTCGGGCGCCACCCGCACGGGCAGGTCGACGCCGATCGCGTCGCGCAGGTCGAGCCCGGCCTTCTGGGGGTCGACCGCGGCCACCAGCTCGAGCTCGGGGTCGGCGGCGACCGCGGCGCACACCGTCGCCCCCATCCGACCCGAGGCGCCGAAGACGCCGACGCGGATCGTCAACGTCCCGCGACGCGTTGAGCGATGAACAGACCCCTCACGCCACCCGCTCGGCGAACGCGCCCGGCTCGAAGGGCCCGACGACCGCCACCACCCGCTCGTCGGTCAGCACCCGCCCGGCCACGCGCGCGACATCGTCGAGCGTCACCGCCTCGGTACGCCTCACCAGCTCGTCGAAGCTCAGCACCTCGTCGTGCAACAGGACCCCGCGGCCGATACGCGTCATCCGGCTGGCCGAGTCCTCCAAGCTGAGCGCGAGCGAGCCCTTGAGATGACCCTTCGCCAGATCGAGCTCGCGGGCGGAGACATCCCCGGTCGCCATGTTGTCGAGCTCCCGATGGATGAGCTCGAGCACCTCGTGGACCTGGCTCGGTGACGTGCCCGCGTAGACGGCCAGCGCACCGGTTTCCAGATACGCGGCGCGGTAGGAGTAGACGGAGTAGACGAGGCCGCGCTTCTCGCGGATCTCCTGGAACAGGCGGCTCGACATGCCGCCGCCGAGCACCTGGTTGAGGGCGGCGAGCGCGAAGCGGTCGTCGTCGTTGCGGGCCAGCGCGCGCCCACCGACGACGATGTGGGCCTGTTCGGTCGAGCGCGTGCTCACCACGTCGCGGAGCGGCGGGGTGAGCGGCGGCATCCGACGCTCGGGACGGTTGCCGGCGCGGCCCGCGTACCGCCGCTCGAGGCCGGACACGACGTCGTCGTGATCGAGGTTGCCTGCGGCCGCGACCACGATCGCCTCGGGACGGTAGAACTCGTTGAAGTAGCCCCTGATCTGGTCGCGCGACATGGCCGAGATCGTGCTCGCGTCACCGAGCACCTCGCGGCCCAGCGGGTGCCCCGGATAGAGCGCTTCCGTGAACACGTCGTGCACGAGGTCGGCGGGCTCGTCCTCGTGCATGAGGATCTCCTCGAGGATGACCTGTCGCTCGGCTTCGACCTCGTCGGACCGGAAGGCCGGGGCCCACATGATGTCGGAAAGGATGTCGAGGCCCAGCTCGAGGTCGTCGTCGAGCACGCGCGTGTAGAAGGCGGTGTACTCCTTCGTGGTGAAGGCGTTCATGTCGCCCCCCACGGCCTCGATCGCCTCCGCGATGTCGCGTGCCGATCGGGTGTCGGTGCCCTTGAACAGCAGGTGCTCGAGGAAGTGCGAGGCCCCAGCCAGCTCGGGCGCCTCGTCGCGCGACCCGGCGTCGACCCAGAAGCCCGTCGTGACGGAATGGGCGTCGGGCATGCACTCGGTGACGACACGGATCCCGCTGTCGAGGCGGCCCTGTCGGATGCGGTCGGGCAAGGGCCTACCGCGGGCCGCGTCGTCGGTTGCGCCGGGGCCCGCCACCATCGCCGCGCCCACCGCCGCCGCCGCTGCTCGACCCGGCCGGCTCTGACGCGGGGCCCAGGTCGCCGTAGGTCTCGCGCACCTCCGCCTCGAACACGTCCTCGAACGACACCGCGTCGGACATCGACGGCGCGGGCGCGGGCCGTGGTTCGTCAGATCGCCCGGGACGCTCGGAGCGCTCGGGACGATCGGAGCGCTCTTGACGATCGGAGCGCTCAGGCCGAGCCGGTCGCCGTGCAGGGGCGGGCGCGCCCTCACCGCCGCTGTCGCCGTTGTCGCCGACGAGCGAGAGCGAGACCTTGCCCTGCGGGTCGATGTCGTCGACGCGCACCGAGAGCTCGTCGCCCAGGTCGACCACGTCCTCGACCCGCTCGACCCGCTTGCCGCGGCCCAGCTTGGAGATGTGGACCAGGCCGTCGCGTCCCGGGAGGATGTTCACGAAGGCGCCGAACTTGGTGATGTTCACCACCCGGCCCGCGTAGACAGCGCCGACCTCGGCCTTGGGAGGATCGAGGATGAGCTCGATGCGGCGACGCGCCTCGTTCACCGCGGCACCGTCCTTCGAGCCGATGGTGACCGTGCCGACCTGGCCGTCGTCGTCGACGTTGATGTCGGCGCCGGTCTCCTGCTGCAGCGTGTTGATGACCTTGCCCTTGGGCCCGATGACCTCGCCGATCTTGTCCATCGGGATCTCGAAGCTGACGACCTTGGGCGCGGTGTCGCGCACGTCGGGACGGGGCTCGGCGATCGCGCCCCGCATCACGTCGAGGATCTTGAGCCGGGCCTCCCTCGCCTGTTTCAGCGCCTGGGCGAGCACGTCGGCAGGCAGGCCGTCGATCTTGGTGTCGAGCTGGAGCGCGGTGACGAAGTCGGCCGTGCCAGCCACCTTGAAGTCCATGTCGCCGAACGCGTCCTCGGCCCCGAGGATGTCGGTGAGGGTCGTGTACTTGCCCTCGGCGTAGACGAGCCCCATGGCGATGCCGGCGACGGGCGCCTTCAGCGGCACCCCGGCATCCATCATCGAGAGCGTCGACCCGCACACCGAGGCCATCGACGTGGAGCCGTTGGAGCTCAACACTTCGGAGACGAGGCGCAGCGCGTACGGGAACTCCTCGACCGACGGCACGACCGGCAACAGGGCCCGCTCGGCCAGCAGGCCGTGGCCGACGTTGGAGTACGGCGGCATGTTGTAGTGGTGCATGTACCGCTTCTTCTCGTCGATGCCGATGGTGTCGAGCAGCTGATCCATCCGCGGCATGCCGAGCGTCGTGACGTTGAGCACCTGGGTCTCGCCGCGCTGGAACAACCCCGACCCGTGGGCCGTCGGGATGATGCCCACCTCGGCGGAGACCGGGCGCAGGTCGGCCGGACCGCGGCCGTCGATGCGGATCCCCTCGTCGACGATCCGTTTGCGCACGAGCTTCTTCACGAGGCCGCGCACCGCCGGTTTCAGCTCCTTCTCGCGTCCCTCGAACTCAGAGGCCAGCTCGCCGACGATCGCCTCGGTGGCCTCGTCGGTCGCCGCGTTGCGCTCCGCCTTGGGAACGATGGTCGCCACCTGGGCCATACGCTGCGAGCCGACCGCGCTAACCCGCTCGAACACGTCGTCGCCGTAGTCGTGCTGCGGGTCGAACGGCACCGGGCTGCCCGGGCCGCCGGCCGCCTTCAGGAGCTCGCGCTGCAGCTCGATCGACTCGCGGATCCACGTCTTGCATACTTCGAGGCCCGCGGCGATGACCTCCTCGGTCACCTTGGGCGCGCCCGCCTCGTAGTAGCTCCAGGCGTCCTCGGTGCCCCCCGCCTCCACCATCATGATCGCGATGTCGTCGTCGACCTGGCGGCCCGCGACGACCAGCTCGAACGTCGATGCGTCGCCGTCCTGGTAGGTCGGATGGGGGATCCATTCGCCTTCGGTGGTGTACGCGATGCGCACCGCGCCGATGGGGCCGTCGAACGGGATGCCCGAGAGCATCAGCGCGGCCGACGCGCCGTTGATCGCGAGCACGTCGTGCGGGTTCTCGAGATCGGCCCCGAGGACCGTGACGACGACCTGCGTCTCGTTGCGGAAGCCGTCGGCGAACGACGGCCGTAGCGGACGGTCGATGAGGCGACAGGTGAGGACGGCCTGGTCGGCCGGGCGTCCCTCGCGGCGGAAGAACGAGCCGGGGATCTTGCCCGCCGCGTACATGCGTTCTTCGACGTCGACGGTGAGCGGGAAGAAGTCGATCCCCTCGCGTACGCGCCGCTCCGCGTTCGCGGTCACGAGCGCGACGGTGTCGCCGATGCGAGCCACCACCGCGCCCTGCGATTGCGGAGCGAGCTTGCCCGTCTCGAACGACAGCGTCTTGGGCGTGCCGCTGATGGGTGCGGATACGGAAATGGCGTCCGCCATTGTCAGTCCCTTCTTGCGACTCCGGACGGAGCCGCCGGTCGGGCGGCGGGCCGGCCAGTTCCCAGTTGTCAGGCACCCGAGCGGGCCGGGGACCTGGCAACTGGCAGCTGGCGGTCGGGCCGCCGCCGCTTGCAGTTGTCAAGCACGGTGCTGCTTGTCGAACACGCGTGCTGCTGTTGAATCGGTGCAGTTGTGGAACGAGCGGCCCGTGGGGGCCGCTCGCGATGGTGCTACTTCCTGAGGCCGAGGCGGGCGATGAGGGCCCGGTAGCGCTCGACGTCGTTGTCCTTGACGTAGTCGAGGAGACGGCGCCGGCGGCCCACGAGCATCAGCAGGCCGCGCCGGCTGTGGTGGTCCTTCTTGTGGGTTCGAAGGTGCTCGGTGAGGTGGTTGATGCGTTCGGTGAGGAGCGCCACCTGCACCTCGGGCGACCCGGTGTCGGTGGCGTGGGTGCGGTGGGCCCCGATCGTGGCGGTCTTGTCAGGCATGGGCTACGTGGGGCATGGGCTACGTGCGATCTCCTCGAGTGGACTGCTGGGGAACCAGCGGGGGACGTCCTCGGCCGCCGCCGGGGAGCTCTGTCGATGGTAGCAGCGGGGCTACCGTCGGGTGGTGGCCGACGCGCTACGGGTCACGCGCACGTGCGTGATCCCCCTCGACGAGCTGGAGTGGCGCTTCAGCGCGTCCGGCGGTCCCGGAGGCCAGCACGCCAACACCGCCAACACCCGGGCGGAGGTGCGCTTCGACGTGCGCGCGTCACCCTCGCTCGGGCCCCGGCAGCGGGCCCGGTTGCTCGAGCGCCTGGGCCCCGTCGTGCGCGTCGTGGCGTCGGACGAGCGCTCACAGGCCCGCAACCGGCAGCTCGCGATCGAACGGCTCCGCAGCCGCCTGGCCGAGGCGCTGCGCGTCGCCAAGCCCCGCCGCCCCACCGCGCCCTCGGAAGCCGCCCGCGAGCGACGGCTGCGCGCCAAGCACCAGCGCGCCGAGGTCAAGCGCGGGCGCGGGCGCCCCGACGCCGAGTGACCCGGCCGATCACGGCGCCCGTCACCGCCTCGACCGCGAGCCCGAGCGATGCGCCACCGAAGGCGTCGAGCGGCAGGTGGGCGCCGACATACAGGCGCGAGGCCCCGACGACCGGTACCAGCAGCCACAACTTCCGCTGCAGCGATGGCGCCACCGAGGGAGAGGCCGCGGCCGCGAGCGCCGCCGCGACCGCGGCATGGCCCGAAACGAAGCCCCCGCCCGTGACCTCGGTGCCACGCACGTTCACGTCGCCGAGGAGCCGGGCGGGACGACCCCGCACCCGCACCTGCTTGACGACCTTCGCCACTGCCCAGGCGGTTCCACCTGCGAGCGCCAGACGTGCCGCGAGGGTGCGCCGCCCGGCGAGCACCGCGATGCCGCCGCTCACAGGTACGGCCGCGAGCGAACCGAGCTGCATCACCGGCCACACCACCGGATGGGCGGCGTCGGGCAGGTCGTTCACGAGCCGGAAGGAACGCGTCTCCCGCGGCCCGACGCGGTCGTGTCGCACCGGGATCCCGCTCGCCACGAGGCCCGCCACCCCGATGAGGCCCCGGCACCACCATGCTCGCACGGCGACAGTGAAGCAGACGACGTGAACGAGTCACCGTCCACGCGGCGGGGTTGATGCGAATGGTACGAGAAGCCGACAGGGAGGCCCTGTGACCCGCGACTACGACCGGATGCGACTCGACGAGATGGGATCGATCGCCGCGCTGCTCCACGAGCTCGACGCCGAGCAGTGGGACGCGGCCTCGCTCTGTGAGGGCTGGCGGGTGCGCGACGTCATCAGTCACATGTGCCTCGGTTACACCACGCCGATGCCGAAGATGGTCGCGCTCATCGCCAAGCGCAGCTTCAACATCGACCGCGCCTCGAAGGAGGAGTCCATCGCGTTCGGCGACGCCCACTCCCCCGCCGAGCTCTCGTCGATCTTCGACCGGATCCATCGCGACCACGTCCGCAAGGGGATCTCACGGCTGATCCCGGCGAAAGAAGCGCTCGTCGACCACTTCACCCATCACCAGGACATCCGCCGTCCGCTCGGCCTGCCGCGCGAGCTCCCGACCGACCGGCTGCTGGCCGCGCTCGAGGCCGCCCCCGGCATCGGCGGCCTGCTCAAGGCCAAGGGCCGTGCCAAAGGGCTGCGGTTCGTCGCGTCCGACCTCGACTGGTCGTGGGGCGACGGGCCAGAGGTGAAGGGCAACGCGGAGGCGATCCTGCTCGCCCTCGGCGGGCGCCCGTCGGTGCTCGACGAGCTGGGCGGCGACGGCCTCCCGGCGCTGCGGGAGCGCCTCGCGGCCTAGACGGACCGAGCGGTCTCGGCCGCGGCCTTCACGCGTGCGAGCGGCGCCTCCATGCCGGCCCGGTTGTGCGCGGTCGTGTCGGCCGGGCGGGGCGACTCGGCCCGCTACCGTCCCCGAGATGGCGACGCGTCACGACGTGACCCCCGACGACGTCGCCGAGGCGCTCTCCCGGGTGACCGCCGCGCTTCCGGGCGGCGGGGAGGACCGCCCCGGTCAGCTGCAGATGGCCCAAGCGGTCGCCCGCGCCATCCAGGAGAAACGGCACCTGGTGGTGCAGGCGGGCACCGGCACGGGGAAGTCGCTCGCGTACCTCATCCCCTGCGTCCTCGGAGGGGTCACGTGCGTCGTCGCCACCGCCACGAAGGCGCTGCAGGACCAGCTGGCGGGCAAGGACCTCCCGTTCCTGGCCGCTCACCTCGGTCGGCCGTTCCGCTTCGCGGTGCTGAAGGGACGCTCCAACTACCTCTGCCTCCAGAAGGGTGAGGAGATCGCGGAGCGCGAAGGCGCCGAGCAGCTCGAGCTGGCCGACGCGGACACGGCCGACCTCGGGCGCCTCGGTCGCGAGATCGTGCAGATCCTGCGGTGGGCGAGGACGAACCACACCGGCGACCGGGCCGAGCTCGACTTCGAGCCCCATCCGCGCGCCTGGGCATCGCTCAGCGTCACCGCGCGGGAGTGTCCCGGTGCCTCGCGCTGCCCGAAGGGCGAGCTCTGTCGGGCCGAGGCGGCCCACGAGCGGGCAGCGGCAGCAGACGTCATCGTCGTGAACACCCACCTCTACGCCATGCATCTGGCGAGCGGGGGCCATCTGCTGCCGCCGCACGAGGTGGTGGTCTTCGACGAGGCCCACGCGCTGGAGGACATCGTGGCCGCGGCCATGGGCGTCGAGCTCACCGCGGGCCGCTTCACCGCGCTGGCGCGCACGGTGCGCAGCGTCGCGGGCGACGACGACGTGGCCGGTGCGGTCGACGACGCCGGCCTGCGCCTCACCTCGGTGCTGGGACAACACACGAACGCACGCGTCGACGCGACGGACGACGAGGAGCTGGCCGCGGTGCTCGTGCTCTGCCGCGACCGGCTCGGTCGGGCCACGGCCGCGCTGCGCGCCGCCGACTCCGAGGCCGACTCCGCGGCGCGCACGCGGGCCATGAAGGCGGTCACGTCGCTCGTCGACGACGTCGACGCGGCCGCCGAGACCCGCGAGCACCTGGTGGCGTGGGTGGAGGGACCGGTGCACGCGCCGGTGATGAAGGTGGCCCCGATCGACGTGGCCGGCATCCTCGCCGACCGGCTGTGGGCGTCAGGCATCGAAGCCGCCACGCTCACCAGCGCCACCATCCCCCCGTTCCTCCCGCGGCGCCTCGGCCTGGCGGAGGGCACCTACACCGAGCTCGACGTCGGCAGTCCGTTCGACTTCGCCAACCACGCGGTCCTCTACTGCGCGGCCCACCTCCCCGACCCGCGTCACCCGGACTACGAACCCGCGATGCATGCGGAGCTCGACGCGCTCATCCGCGCGGCCGGCGGCCGTACCCTCGCCCTCTTCACGAGCTGGCGGGCCATGCGCGCGGCCGCGGACGCGCTTCGCGACGCCCTGCCGTGGCGGGTGATGACGCAGGACGAGCTGCCCAAGCCCGCGCTGCTCGAAGCCTTCAGCACCGACGAGACGTCGTGCCTCTTCGCCACCATGGGCTTCTGGCAGGGCGTGGACGTCCCCGGCGCCGCGCTCTCCCTCGTCGCGATCGACCGGCTGCCGTTCTCGCGACCCGACGAGCCCCTGCTGCAGGCGCGGCGCGAACGAGCGGGCGCCGACGCCTTCCGTGTGATCGACCTTCCGCGCGCCGCGACGCTTCTGGCCCAGGGGGCGGGCCGCCTCATCCGGTCGAGCACCGACCGCGGCGTCGTCGCGGTGCTCGACTCGCGCCTGGCTCGGGCCGGCTACCGGTCCGACCTGCTGCGCGCCATGCCACCGATGCGACTCACCGCCCTGCGCGCCAACGTCGAGCGGTTCCTCGCCGCTGACTAGCTGACGAGCGCGCGACTCGTCGCCGCGCCGCTCAGTAACCCAGGCGGTCAAGGGCCTTGGCCCGTCGCTGCCAGTCCTTGTCGACCTTGACGAACAGCTCGATGAAGGCGCCCGGCGGGAGCTGGTCGCGCACCGCAGTGCCGACCGCCTTGAGCACGCTCCCCTCGCGCCCGATCACGATCCCCTTCTGCGACTCGCGCTCGACGAGGATCTCGACGCGGATGCGCGGCCACTCCCATTCCGTCACCTGGCAGGCGATCGAGTGCGGCAGCTCGTCGCGTGCAAGAGCGAGGAGCTGCTCGCGCACCAGCTCGGCCACCCAGAAGGCCTCGGGCACGTCGCTGACCATGTCGTCCGGGTAGTAGGCGGGGCCGACCGGCAGCCGGGCGACGATGGCGTCGACCAGTGCGTCGACACCGTCGCCGGTGCGCGCCGACACCGGGAAGTACTCGGCGAGGTCGAGCTCGGCGGCGGCCGTCAGCTGCTGCAGCACTTTGTCGCGACTGGCCAGGTCGGTCTTGTTCACGACGCAGATGGTGCGTTCGCGCGGCACCTGGTCGACGACCCACCGGTCACCGGGGCCGACCGGCGCGGTGGCGTCGATCAGCATGCACACGACGTCGACGTCGCCCACCGCGCCCGTCGCCGTCTCGTTCAGCCGCTCGCCGAGCAGCGTCCGCGGCCGGTGGATGCCGGGCGTGTCGACAAAGACGACCTGGGCATCGGCCCGGTTCAGCAGTCCTCGCACGCGCGTGCGCGTGGTCTGGGGCTTGTCGGAGACGATCGACACCTTGACCCCGAGGATGGCGTTCAGGAGGGTCGACTTCCCGGCGTTGGGCCGCCCGACCAGCGTGGCGAAACCCGACCTCACGTCTGCTCTTGGTTGCGCTCCGCAGTCGCCAGCCGGGTGACGCGCACCCGGCCGATGCGCCGTCCCTGCACCTTCTCGGCCCGCAGCCGGTGCCCGTCGAACTCGACGGTCTCGCCCTCGACCGGCACGTGACCGAGCAGGTTGTAGACGAGCCCGCCGACGGTGTCCCAGTCGCCCTCGGGCAACTCGGTGTCGAGCAGCTCGTTGAGCTCGTCGATTGGCATGCGCGCGTTGACACGCACGTCGCCCCCGGCGAGCGCCTCGACCGACGGTTCCTCCACGTCGTACTCGTCGACGATCTCGCCGACGAGCTCCTCGATCAGGTCCTCGAGCGTGACCAGGCCCGCGGTGCCGCCGTACTCGTCGACCACGATGGCCATGTGGAACTTCTTCGCCTGCATCTCGCGCATGAGCTCGGCGACGCGCTTGGTCTCGGGCACGAAGATCGCCTCGCGGGCCAGGTCACGCACCGGCTCCTCGAACCGGTTCTCCGAGACGGAGCGCATGAGGTCCTTGGCGTAGACGATGCCGGCGATGTCGTCGATGCCCTGCTCGTAGACAGGGATCCGGCTGTAGCCCGCTTGGATGGCGACCTCCATCACGTCCTTGACCTTGGCGCGCGCCTCGACCGACACCATGTCGGGCCGGGGCACCATGACCTCGCGCACGACCGTGTCGCCGAAGTGGATGATCGAGTGGATCAGCGCCCGCTCCTGCGACTCGATCACGTCCTCCTCCTCGGCCTGGTCGGCCATGGCGAGGAGCTCCTGCTCCGACACGAACGGCCCCCGCTTCAGGCCCTTGCCGGGGAGCACGACGTTGGTCACCCCGATGAGGCCGCGGGTGATGACGCGTATCGGGAGCAGGCCGACCACGCCCGCGACGAGTGGCGCGGAGAGAAGCGCGGATCGGTCGGGGTGCTCGATCGCCCACGTCTTGGGCGCGGCCTCGGCGAACACGAAGATCACCGCCGTCTCGACCAGCGTAGCGACGAACAGCAGACCCGACCCGAAATGCCGCTGGATGAGCACTGCGACCACCGACGCGATCACGAGATGGGCGAGCAGCATCAGCAGCAGCACGGGGTTGAGGAAACGCTCCGGGTGCTCGACCAGGCGCACCAACTGCTTCGACCAACGTCGACCCTCGTCCTCCAGGGCCATCGCCTTCGCCCGGTTGATGCGGGTCAGCGCGGTCTCCGCCATGGCGAGGAACGACGCGACGATCGTCGACACGACGATGACGACGATCAGCCAGACGTCGGTCGGGGTCATGACTGGTGGAAGCGGTCGAGCAGCTCGCGCTCACGCTGCTCCATCACGGCCGCCTCGCGGTCGTCGGTGTGGTCCATGCCCAGCAGGTGCAGGATGCCGTGCACGACGAGCAGCGCGAGCTCGTCGTCGTACGTGCCCGCGTGGGCGGGGGCGTTGCGTTGGGCGACCAACGGGCACACGACGACGTCGCCCAGCACGATCGGGATCTCGTAGGGCTCCGACACGCTCACGCCGGGCCCCGGGCCGCCCGAGTCGGGCGAGCGGCCGCCCTCGACCGCATCCTCGTCGATGGGAAAGGCGAGCACGTCGGTCGCGCCCTCCTCACCACGGAAGCGCTTGTTCAGGTCCGCCATCGACACCTCGTCGACGAAGAGCATCGACAGCTCGGTGTCGCCCCGCATGCCCTCGGCCTCGAGCACCCGCTCGGCCAGGCGCACCCAGCGCGCCGCGTCGACCGGCGCCTCGTCCTGCTCGTCGGCCGCGAAGACCTCCACGGCCATCAGCGCGTGCCGTCCGTTCGTTCGTATGCCGTCACGATGTCCTGCACGATCTTGTGACGCACCACGTCGCGCGCGGTGAGGTGCACGAACTCCAGCCCGTCGATCCCGGCCAGCACGTGGTCGAGGCCGAGCAGGCCGCTGCGCGCGCCGGCCAGGTCGATCTGGGTCACGTCGCCGGTGACGACGACCTTGGAGTTGAACCCGATGCGCGTGAGGAACATCTTCATCTGCTCGGGCGTGGTGTTCTGCGCCTCGTCGAGGATGATGAAGCTGTCGTTCAGCGTGCGGCCCCGCATGAACGCAAGGGGCGCCACCTCGATCGTGCCCCGTTCGAGCAGGCGTTGCGCGCCTTCGGGCTCGAGCATGTCATACAGCGCGTCGTAGAGCGGGCGCAGGTACGGGTCGACCTTCGCCATGAGGTCGCCCGGTAAGAACCCCAGGCGCTCACCCGCCTCGACCGCGGGCCGGGTGAGGATGATGCGGTTGAACTGCTTGGCCTGCAGGCTCTGCACGCCGAGCGCCACGGCCAGGTACGACTTGCCGGTGCCCGCAGGGCCGATCCCGAAGGTGATCACGTTGCGTGCGATGGCGTCGACGTACTGCTTCTGGCCGCTGGTCTTGGGCCGCACCGTGCGCCCCCGCGCCGAGCGGAGCACCTCGGCGGTGAGCACCTCGGACGGCCGCTCATCGGCCTTCACCATGTCGATGGCGCGGCCCACGTTGGCGGAGTCGAGCGCGTGACCCTCCTCGAGGAGGAGCACGAGCTGGTTGATGAGCTCGCCGACCCGGGTCGCGTCGGGGCCCTCGACCGTGATCTCGTTGCCGCGCACGAACGGCTTGGCGTCGAACGACGACTCGATGAGGCGGAACAACTCGTCGCGTTGCCCGAGCAAGCCCACCATCAGGTGGTTGTCGGGCTGGATCTTGACCTGGGTCTGGGACACGGCTGGTGGAGTCAGGTTACAAGGCGTCCGGCGCCCCGACGATGACGAACCTTCCGGTGACGGTCGCTCAACCCGGGGGCCAACCCATCCGGTGTCCCCCGAGGACGTGCAGATGCAGGTGGGGCACCGAGTTGCGGGCGTCGTCGCCCACGTTGAACACCAGTCGGTAGCCCGACTCGGCGATACCCTCCTGGGCCGCGATCCGCTGGGCGGTGGCGATCATCTCCGCGAGCAGGTCGCCGTGCTCGGGCCCGACCGTGGCGGCCGACTCGATGTGGTCGCGGGGCACGACCAGCACGTGGACGGGTGCGGCCGGCTGGATGTCGCGGAAGGCGTAGGTGCGCGCGCTCGACGCCACCTCGTCGGAGGGGACCTCGCCCGCCACGATCCGGCAGAACAGGCAGTCGCTCACCGGGGCCGAGGCTAGGTGAACCCATGCTTCTTGTCGCACTCAGCCGTTCTGAGGACGGCTGCGCGCGACAAGAAGAACCGCGAAGTAGGTTGCCGTCGCATGGGGAGCGGATGGGGTGATGACGGCGACCTGAACCGCGACCTGGACGCGTGGGCCGCGGGCGCCCGGGCCCAGGACGCGGCCGCGGCGCGCGTCCGGCAGCGGTGGTTGCGCCAGCAGGCCGTCGAACAGTCCGACTTCATGAGCCTGTTGGTCGAGCTGCGCGAGCGCGCCGCGCCGACGACGGTGACGACGTCGGGCGGGCGCACCCACCGGGGGCGCATCACGGTCGTCGGCCGCGATTGTGTGGTGCTGCTCACGACGCGGGGACGCACCGTCTTCTTGGCCGCGTCGGCGGTGCTGGCCGTGCGCCCGGACGACGACCGGTCCGTCACGCTCACCGTCGACACGCGGCCACCCGGCGACGCGTCGATGGCCGAGCTGGTGAGGCGGGCGGCGTTCGACCGGCCTGACGTGACCGTGCACGCGGTGGGCGCCGCGGAACCGTTGGTGGGTGAGCTGCAGGCGTGCGGCCTCGACGTGGTGGCGCTGCTGCTCGCGGGCGAGCCGCGCGTGCCGGCCTACCTCAGGTTGACGTCGGTGTCGGAGATGTCCTTCGAGTCGGGATAGAGGTGCTCGAGCGAGCCGGGCGCGATGCGCGAGCGGTTGATGAACTCGTCGACGTCGGCTTCCTGCAACCGGATGACGCGGCCGAATTTGTAGGCGGCCAGGTCACCGTGATCGATCAGGCGATACAGTGTCCGCACGGTGATGCCGAGCTTTTCGGCCGCCTCTTGGGTGCTCATCCAATGGATGTCGGAGTGGATGTCGCCGGTGGCCATTTCCCCCCATCATAGGCAAGCACTGGTGTCCTCTAGTGGAATCTCATTGATTCTCACTCTGAGAGGCCGACCAGGCACAGATGGTGGGAAAGGACGGCAAGTTGGCTCCGACACTGGCGCCCGAGCACTCCCCCGAGGTCGCGTCCCCGCCGGCACCGGGTCGCGTTCTCCGCCGCCCACGGCACCTCCCCGACAGCCGGGCCATGCTCGGCGCGCTGCTCGTCGCCGCGTCGGTCGTAGGGATCTACGCCGCATACACCGGCCCCCGCGGCGCGTCCGCCGCGTACGTCGTCGCGGCGCGCGCGATCCGACCCGGCGACCCGTTCGCAGCCGGTGACCTGACGCGCACGCGCGTCGACCTGCCGCCCGCGCTCCGCGGCCGCGCGTTCACCGATCCGTCGTCACTCATCGGCGCCACCGCGCTGAGCCCGATCGAGGCCGGCGAGCTCGTGCAGGCCGGTCAGGTGATTCGTAAGCGAGGAGGAGCCCGCACCGCGGAGCTCAGCTTTCCGATCGAAGCGAGCCGCATCGGGAGCGGTCTGCGCGCAGGCGATCGCGTCGACATCGTCGCGACCTACGGCACGGGCACCGACGCGTACTCGCTCGTGATCGGTCGTCACCTACGTGTGCTCGCGGTGGCACGCGCACGCGGCACGCTCGGCGGCGAATCGAGCGCAGTGGTGCTCACCGTGGCGCTGGCGCAACGCGCCGACTCGTTGGCTCTCGCCCACGCGACCCGGGCGGCCGAACTCAGCGTCGTGCGCACGACCGGTGCGACGCCAGGCGACGACGCGCCCACGACCTATCGACCCGCGCCCGCCGCGCCGGACGTGACTCCCTGATGTCTGAACGCTTCGTCCTCCTGGGACTTGCGCATGCCCGCTCACCCTGGTTCGGCTCGGTGGCGCAGTGGGCGCACTCGGCGTCGATCCCGGCCGAGTTCGTCAAATGCGTGTCAGCCGACGAGGTGCGAGCCAGGTTGTCGTCGCGACGTCCGTTCTCTGCTCTCGTGGCCGACGCGTCCCTCCCCGACGTCGATCGCGATCTCATCAATGCGGCGCGACTTGCGGGCACGGCCGTGCTGATCGTCGTCGACACGCGCGTGGCACGCGACTGGCTCGCCCTCGGCGCCTCTGCCCTGCTCGAGCCCGGTTTCGGACGCGATGCGCTGCTCGCCACGCTGGCCGAGCACACCCGTCCGATCCCTCGCGTCGAGGAGCGGATGGCTCCCGCACCCGATCCGGTGCTCGCGACGTGGCGTGGCCTCGTGGTCGCGGTCACCGGCGCGGGGGGAACGGGAGCCTCGACGGCAGCCATCGCGCTGGCGCAAGCCCTCGGCGACGACGTGCGCCACGCCGGCCTGGTGCTGCTCGCCGATCTCTGCCTCCACGGCGAGCAGGCGATGCTGCACCACGCTCGCGACGTCGTCCCCGGCGTGCAGGAGCTGGTTGAAGCGCACCGCGCCGGCACTCCGGCGATCGACGAGGTGCGCTCGCTCGCATTCGATGTCTCCGAGCGCAGATACCAACTGCTGTTGGGGCTGCGTCGGGCGCGATTCTGGACCGCAATCCGTCCGCGCGCGTTCGAGGCGGCGTTCGACACGTTGCGACGCGCGTACCGAGTGGTGGTGTGCGACACCGATGCGGATGTCGAAGGCGAGGACGCAGGCGGTTCGGTCGACGTCGAAGAGCGCCACCACTTCGCGCGTACGGCAATCACGCAAGCCGACGCGGTGTTCGTGGTCGGGACACCGACGATGAAGGGCGTCCATTCACTGGTCCGCGTCGTGCACGACATCCTCGGGGTCGGCGTCGACGCGGCACGCGTCGTGCCCGTCGTCAACCAGGCACCCCGCTCGCGGCGCGCTCGGACGGCGCACTCAGCCGCGGTGCGCGCCCTCGTGGCACCCGCCGTCGGCCCCATCGGCCTGGCCGAGCCCGTGTTCCTTCCCGTCCGCCGCGTCGACGACGCACTTCGCGACGGGGCACGCGTACCCACGGGCCTCGGGGAGCCACTCGTCGGCGCGCTGCACGCCGTTGTCGAGCGGGCCCAGCCCGCGTCCGGTCCCGCCGGGCTGCAGCGGGTGCGACCCGGCTCGCTCGGTACGTGGGACGAGCAGGCGGTGGGGGGATGAC
Source organism: Actinomycetota bacterium (assembly GCA_005888325.1). Lineage (NCBI taxonomy): Bacteria > Bacillati > Actinomycetota > Actinomycetota bacterium. The sequence continues at coordinate 270 of VAWU01000029.1, read as the reverse complement.
CCTGTCGCCCCTCCAGGAGGTCGAGCGCCGGGTGCAGTCCCGGGCCAAGGAGATCTCGCTCGACATGGCCGACGAGAAGGGCCTCGCGGAGCTGCGGGCGATCGTCGACGACGAGGTCGCGCTTTGGTCGTCCGACTTCAAGCGCGGTCTGCGTGCGTTCGACCTGGCCGATCGCGAGCTGGTGGCCGAGCGGGCCTTTCGTAACCTTGCCGGCTACGGCCCGCTCGAGCCGCTTCTCGGAGACGACGACGTGTGGGAGGTGATGCTGAA
>VAWU01000028.1:51324-128592 GCA_005888325.1 Actinomycetota bacterium | reverse complement strand
CAGCATCAGTTCGCGGACAAGTACGGGCTCGACTTCCCGCTGCTCTCCGACGCCGATCGCTCCGTGGCCAAGGCGTTCGGCGTCAAGCGCAGCCCGACCATCCTCCCGAACAAGCGGGCGACGTTCGTGATCGACCCCGACCGGACGGTCGTCGAGGTGATTCGCAGCGAGACGCGCATGGAACACCACGCCGACCGCGCGCTGGAGGTCCTTCGCTCCCGTCCGGCGTGACACGTTGTCCGTGACATCTGGGACATCTGGGCGCGACACATGACCGACCCGACCGCGCTCACCTACCTCGAGCACCTCACCGACAGCGATCTGGCACTGTTGGGCGAGACCGGCCCGTTGCGGCGACAGCCCGACCGAATCCTCGAGCGGCTCGCGCGGCCTGAGACCTACGAAGCGGTGTTCGGCCCGGGTGGCGCCGACGAGCCGTTCCTGAGAGCGTCGCCGTTCCTCACCTTCGCCGTCGCCGTCCACCGGGCGGCCGAGGAGCTGGGCGCGAGCACGTTCACGCGCGAGTGGGTCGCGCCCCGGCAGCGGGTTCCGGTGTTCGACGCGCACGTGCTGCGCGACTTCGTCGGTGATCCGCTGCGGCGACTGTTCCTGGTCGAGCTGCTGGCCTCGTACACCCACGTGGCGAGCGGCAGCGTGTGGGTGCAGACCGCGCGGGGCTGGCGACGAAGGCGCTTCAGTGAGCTCGACCCCGTGCGCCTGGCCTCCCTGCTCGAGGTCGTCGACGAGCGCGACCGGCCGGGTGTGTACCGGCGTCTGGGCGACCTCGCCCTGTTCCTGACCGGCGTGTTCCCCGACCACACCGCCCTGCACGGTCTGGGTGGCGTGGGCCGCAGCCGGTTGCTGCGCTCCGGCGGGCTCACCGACGCGGAGCCGGGTCGCGAGGCGGGGGGCGTGAGCGTGCTCGAGCTGCTCGGGCCCCGGTGGTACCGGATGGCGGTACGACAGGTGCGCGGCCCGCTGACGGGCACGATGCGCGCCACCGCCGACATGGCCGCTCACTTCCCCGATGCCCGGCGCATCCTCAACTTCGTCACCGACCGGTTCCTCTTCCCCTTTCGCTCGCACTGGTTCGGCGCTGGCGGGGACTGACCCGATCCGCCGAGCTCGGCGTCAGCGAGGCGCGACCTCGGCCAGGCGGGTCGAGAGGAACGCGCGCTCGGTGTCGGTGCCCGCGAGCGCGAGTGCCCGCTGGTAGGCGGACGCGGCCTCGGTGCGCCGCCCCAGGCGCCGCAGCAGGTCGGCGCGGGTCGCGTGCAGCAGGTGATTTCCCGCCAGCTCGCCCGTCTCGGCCAGGGCCTCGACCAGCGCCAGCCCGGCCGCCGGCCCATCGGCCATCGCGACCGCCACTGCCCGGTTCAGCTCCACCACCGGCGATGGCGCTGCGTGCGCGAGCGCGCGGTAGAGCTGCGCGATCTGCGACCAGTCGGTGGCCTCGGCCGATCGCGCCTCCGCGTGCAGCGCGGCGATGGCAGCCTGCAGCTGGTACGGACCGGGATGCCCGCAGCGCAGCGCCCGCTCGACCAGCGCGATCCCCTCCTCGATCTGAGCATGGTCCCAGCGGGCACGGTCCTGATCCGCGAGCAGCACGAGCCGTCCCCCGCTGTCGACGCGCGTGTCGCGTCGCGAGTCCTGCAGCAACAACAGCGCGAGCAGGCCGATCGCCTCGGGCTCGTCGGGCATCAGCTCGGCGAGCACCCCTGCGAGGCGGATCGCCTCCGCGCAGAGCTCGCGGCGCACGAGCGCGTCGCCCGCGGTGGCCGAATAGCCCTCGTTGAAGACGAGGTAGACGGCGGCGAGCACGGCCTCGAGTCGGTCCGGGAGCTCGTGGTCCGGAGGGACGCGGTAGGGGATGCCCGCAACGCGGATCTTCCGCTTGGCCCGTACCAGCCGTTGGGCCATCGTCGCCTCGGGCACGAGGAACGCATGCGCGATCTCGGCCGTGGTGAGCCCGCCCAGCGTCCGTAGCGTCAGCGCGACCTGGGCGTCGATGGCGAGGGCGGGATGGCAGCACGTGAAGAAGAGCCGGAGACGTTCGTCGCTGAGCGCGGTCACGTTGGTCGACGCCATGTTGGTCGAGGCCTCCAAGGTCTCGAGCGCGGCGAGGCGGTGGGCCGCCTCCTGCTTGTCCGGTCGCCGCGCCTCGCGGCGGGCCCGGTCGATCGCCTTGCGGCGGGCGGTGGTGAGCAGCCAGGCCCCGGGGTGGTCGGGCAGGCCATCGCGGGGCCATCGCTCGAGCGCGGCGACGCACGCCTCTTGGAGCGCGTCCTCGGCGAGGTCGAAGTCGCCGAGCGAGCCGATGAGCGACGCGAGGACCTGGCCCGACTCACGCCGGAAGATCTGCTCGGCCGTCATGCGACCGCAGGAGTCAGCCCGGCAGCTCCATGATCGGGCGCACCTCGATGCGCGAGAGCCCGCGGGCCGCGCCCGGGATCTCGGCCGCGAGCTCGATCGCGCGGTCGAGGTCGGCGACGTCGACGACGTAGTAGCCCCCGAGCGCCTCCTTGGTCTCGGCGAAGGGACCGTCGGTGGTGAGGCGCTTCCCGTTCTTCACCGACACGGTGGTCGCGGTCTCCGGGCCCTGCAGCGGGTCGCCGGTGACGAACTCCTTGCTGTCGACGATGGTCTGGGTGAACGTCCCGTACTCCTGGCCGATGGCGCCCTGGGTGGCGTCGTCGAGCTTCGCCCACGCACTCGGCTCGCTGACGATCAGCAGCATGTACTTCATGGCGTCCTCCGTTTCGGCCGGCCCGGGTGGCCGGCTCACCCTAACGACGAACGATGGCTGACGAGATCGACCGCCGTTCTGGATCTCCACCCCTTCTCGACAACAAATAATCTCGCCCACGATGGAACTGGTGCTCGTCCGCCACGCCGAGCCCGTGCGGGTGGAGGGCGGTGACCGTCCCGCCGACCCGCACCTCACCCGGCAGGGGCGCGAGCAGGCGCAGCGCCTGGCAGCGTGGCTGGCCGACGAGACCGTCGACCACCTGGTGACGAGCCCGCTCGTGCGCGCCCGGGAGACGGGCGCACCGGTTGCGGAGGCGATCGGGCTGGCGCCGGAGGTGGTCGAGGGCGTGGCCGAGTGGGACGCGGGATCGCACGAGTACATCCCCGTCGAGGAGCTGCGGCGGCTCCAGGACGAGCGGTGGTTCGCCATGATCGAGGGCCGCTGGGAGGACAACGGTGGGGTCGATCCCGTCGCCTACCGCAACCAGGTCGTCGATGCGATCGAGCGCGTCATCGCCCGCTTCCCCGCCGGGCGGGTCGTCGTCGTGTGCCACGGCGGCGCCATCAACGCCTACCTCGGGCACGTGGTCGGCATCGAGCGGCCGCTGTGGTTCGAGCCCGCATACGCGTCGATCAGCCGGGTGGCCGCGTCACGGACCGGCGTGCGGTCGATCGTGAGCGTCAACGAGACCGCGCACCTCAGGTCGAACGCGGCACCTCGTTGAACGGCACGTGCTTGTCGTCGCGGGGCTCGGGCGGCAGGCCGAGCACGCGCTCGCCCAGGATGTTGCGTTGCACCTCGTCGGTGCCGCCACGGATCGAGATCGACGGCGCGGTGAGGAATAGACGGTGCCAGTCGTTGTCACCCTCCTCGTACGCGGTGCCCGCGGGCCCGTGCAGGTCGAGCGCGAGATCCGCCATCGCCTTGAGCGTGGCGCCCATGCGCAGCTTGGCCCCCGAGCCCTCGGGGCCGGGGGGACGGCCGGTTCGCATGGCGGCGCGGGCACGCATGGCAGTCGCCCGGTCGACCTCCATGCGCGTGAGCACGTCGGCCAGACGCTGACGCACGAGAGGGTCGTCGGTCGTCCCACGCGCGCGCGCCAGGTCGACGAGGCGAGCCTTGGTGACGCCGCCGCCCCCTCCGATGGCGGAGCGCTCGTGCATCAGGGTCGTGATCGCGACCCGCCAGCCGTCGCCGACGCCGGCGATGCGGTCGGCGTCGCGCACCGGCGCGTCGGTCATGAACACCTCGTTGAAGTGCACGTCGCCGTTCATCTGCCGCAGCGGGCGCACCTCGACACCAGGTGCGCGCATGTCGAGCGCGAAGGCGGTGATCCCCGCGTGCTTGGGCACGGTGGGGTCGGTGCGGGCGACCAGCAGACCCCACTCCGAGTAGTGGGCGCGGCTGCTCCACACCTTCTGTCCGGTGACCCGCCACTCGTCGCCGTCGCGCGTCGCCCGCGCCTCCAGCCCGGCCAGGTCGCTGCCCGCGTTGGGCTCCGAGAAGAGCTGGCACCAGATCTCCTCGCCCGTGCGGATCGCCGGCAGCCAGCGCGCTTGCTGTGCGGCCGTGCCGTGGGTGAGGAGGGTGGGGCCCACGAGGCTGATCCCGACCATGAACGGATAGAGATCGGGTGTCTCGTAGCGGGCCAGCTCCTGGTGGAAGATCCCCGCCTGTGTCGCGGTGGCGGCGCGACCGCCGTGCTCGACCGGCCACGTCGGGACGGCCCACCCGCCTTCGTCGAGCTGTGCGAGGAGCGCGCGGCCCTCGTCGACGCGATCGTCGGCCGAGCCCATCACCGACATCCGGCTGTCGGCGCGACGCAGCTCGAGGCGAGCCTCGAGGAACGCGCCCACCTCCGCGCGAAACGCGGACTCCTCGGGTGTGTCCTGCAGGTTGGCGGCGCTCACGTGCCAATCCTAAGTGTCGTCCCCGCACTCCTCCCGTTCGATCGCGGCCACCTGCGCGAGGCGGGCGACATGGCGCCCACCCTCGAAGCGCGTGGCGAGGAACAGGTCGACGATCGCGAGCGCGAGCTCGTCGCCGAGGATGCGGGCACCCAGCGAGCAGACGTTGGCGTCGTTGTGCTGGCGGGCCAGCCGTGCGGTGTACTCGTCGCAGCACAGCGCGGCCCGCACACCGTGCACCTTGTTCGCCGCGATCTGCTCGCCCTGGCCGCTGCCACCGATCACGATGCCGGCCTCGGCGTCACCGCGCACGACGGCTCGGCCCACCGCGGCGCAGAACGGCGGGTAGTCGACCGGTTCCTTCGAGTCGGTGCCGAGGTCGTCGACCCGATGCCCGGCCTCGACGAGATGGTCGGCCACCACCACCTTCAACCGGAAGCCCGCGTGGTCGGACCCGATCGCGACTCTCATGGCTCCTGTCTACCGGGCGCGAGCAGCTTGCGGATCTCTTCGTCGGTCGGAGGTGCGAAGTCGTCGTACCACTCGCCTACCGCGTAGAAGGCCGACGGCGTGAGCGGGCACACGACCTCGACGCCGAGCGCCGCCAGCTCGTCGCACGTGGCCCGGGCGCCGACGGGCACCGCGACCACCACCCGTTGCGGCGACTGGCGCGCCACCGCCTCGATGGCCACGCGCATCGAGGAGCCGGTGGCGAGCCCGTCGTCGACCAGGATGACGACCTTGTTGGCGAGGTCGGGGGGCGGCCGCCCCTCGCGGTACACCGACTCGCGGCGCGCCAGCTCGTCGGCCTCGCGCGCCGCGGTGGCCTCGATCGCGTCCCAGCCGACCTGGAGACCGCGCACGACGGTGTCGTTGAGCACGCGCACACCCCCGGTGGCGATGGCGCCCATCGCCAGCTCCGGGTTGCCCGGCGCACCGAGCTTGCGGACCAGGAACGCGTCGAGGGGCGCCCGCAGCCGCGACGCCACCTCGGCGGCGACAGGGACGCCACCGCGAGCGAGGCCGAGCACCACGAGGTCGTCTCGACCGACGTAGTCGAAGAGCTCGCCTGCCAGCACCTGCCCGGCGTGCGAGCGGTCGCGGTAACGGCCGGCCACGCCTCGATTCTCGCGCTCCGCGGGTCAACGATCCGTCCGCCAGTCGCACCGGAGCTGCTCGAGCACCTCGTCACAGGCGAGACCGTCGGCGAAGGACGGCTCGACCTGGCGGCCGTCGTGCACTGCGTCGCGCACGATCGCGGCCCAGCGCCGCATGGGCTCGAGGTGCGGATCGGGACCGTTGTCCACCTCGACGACCCTGCCGGTGCCGTCGTCGCGCCGCAGCGTCAGGCGGGCATCGGCGACGCATTCGAGGACACCTTCGGTGCCGGTGACGACCAAGCGGGGCGCGAAGGTGGCTGCACACGCGAACGACGAGTCGATGGCGACGCTGACGCCGCGCTCGGTGCGAAGCCACGCGCTGAAGCCGTCCTCCGCGTCGACGGGGCGGAGCTCGCCGCTCGCGTCGGGACGCTGGTCGATCTCGGTACGCAGGCTCGCCTCGGCCTCGACGATCTCGCCGAACACCCATCGCACGAAGTCCACCGCATGCGAGCCGAACGCACCCACCCAGCCACCACCCAGCTCGCGCTCGAACAGCCAGCCGTGCCGGCGCAAAGGCACCCGCGACCCCGAGCTGAGATGGGTCCAGTGCACGTGTTGGGGACGGCCGATCGCGCCCTCGTCGACGAGCTCCTTGATGCGCACGCGCACGGGGTGGTGCCGGAACTCGAAGTTGACCAGGTGGACGACCTCGGCCCGCACCGCCTCGTGGAGCAGCGCCTCGGCCTCGCGCCGATCGATGGCGAAGGGCTTGTCGCAGAGCACGCTGTGCCCGTTCGCGAGCGCGAGGCGCACATCGGAGGCGTGGACGAAGGGGGGCGAGTGCACGGAGACGAGGTCGAGGTCGGTGCGCCGGCACATGACCTCGACGGCCGCCACGTCGCGCGCCGATACGACCTCGACCACCTCACAACCCTCGAGCGCCGCGAACACGGGGGCGACCACGCGTGCCCCGAATCCCGTGCCGATCACGCCGATCCTCACGCGCCCGTGTTCTAGTCGCCCACCGACCTCGAGGTGGTCGGGGACGTGCTGAGCTCAGGCCACGCCTGATGGCAGCTGATACCCGTCCAGCGCCTCGGCGAGCCGGGCCACGACCCGTTCGAGGTCGGCGAGCTCGGGGTCGGTGAAGCCCGCGAGCATCGTCTCGGTCATGCGCTCGTAGCCGCGTTGCATCCCGGCTGCCATCGCGCGGCCCGCCCGCGTGGGCGCCACGAGCAGGGCCCTCCGGTCGAGCGGGTGAGGCTCGCGCGTGACGAGACCCTGGGCCTCGAGCGCGTCGACCAGCGCGGTCACGTTGCGGGGCGTCACGTCGAAGCGCTTGGCGAGGTCGACGCCGGTGAGACTGCCGTCACGGTGCAGCGCCATCAGCACCGCGGCGCGTGCGTGGGTCAGCCCCCGTCGCTCGGTGCCCGTGTCGACGAGCACACGCAACCGGCCGAACACCTCCATCACCTGGTCCATGGCCTGCCGGCGGCGGTCGGCCCGGGACGACATAGTGAACAACTTACACTATGTGTTAGGTTCAGCATTTGTGCTCGGGAACGGATCGATCCGCAGGGGGTCGGCGGGCGGGGTCCTGGCGGAGGGCCTGGTCAAGCGCTTCGGCGACTTCACCGCGCTCGCGGGCGTCGACTTCGAGGCGGCCGAAGCCACCGTCGTGGGCTTGCTCGGGCCCAACGGCGCGGGCAAGACGACCGCGATCCGCATCCTCACGACACTGCTCCGTCCCGACGGCGGACACGCGACCGTCGCCGGGCACGACGTGGTCCGCGAGCCCCAGCTCGTGCGCAGCGTCATCGGGCTCACCGGTCAGTACGCCGCGGTCGACGACGATCTCACCGGGCGGGAGAACCTGGTGCTGGTCGGCCGGCTCAGCCGCATGCCCAAGGACGGGGCCCACGACCGCGCCGTCCGGCTGCTCGACGTGTTCGAGCTGGCGGCCGCGGCCGACCGCCCGCTGCGCACGTACTCCGGCGGCATGCGCCGGCGCCTCGACCTCGCCGCCAGCCTCATGGTGTCGCCGCCCGTGCTGTTCCTCGACGAGCCGACGACGGGACTCGACCCGCGCAGCCGGCTGCAGCTGTGGGATGTCATCAACGGGCTGCGCGCCGAGGGCACCACGATCGTGCTCACCACGCAGTATCTGGAAGAGGCCGACCAGCTGGCCGACCGCATCAGCGTGATCGACGTCGGACGCATCATCGCGGAAGGCACCGCCGACGAGCTCAAGCGCAAGGTGGGGGGCGACGTCGTCGACCTCCAGCTCGCCGACCGCTCGCGTACCGGCGAGGCCGCGGACGCGCTGGCCCGCGCCTTTGTGGTGGATCGCGACGACGTCGTCGTCGACGACGACCTCGGGTCGGTGCGCGTGCCGGTGGCGAGCGGCGCGGCGGCGTTGATCGACGCGGTCCGGGCCCTGGACGCCGAGCACGTCCGCGTCGCGGACCTCGGCCTGCGCCGGCCGTCGCTCGACGACGTGTTCCTCAGCCTCACCGGCCACCACGCGGAGGAGCCGCGGCCCGAGGCCTCCCAACCGTCCCCCGCTCGGCGCGGGATGATCGGATGACCGCCGTCCCCGCGTCAGTGGATGCGCTCGCCGCGGCCGAGGCGCGCGCCGCCCTGCCCATCGGCAGGGTGCTCGCCGACATCGGGCTCATGGCGGGCCGCAACCTGCGCAAGGTGCGGCGCAACAGCCGCATCCTTCTTTTCTCGACGATCCAGCCCCTGATGCAGCTGTTGCTCTTCGCCTATGTCTTCGGCGCGGTCGCCACCGTTGGCCACGGCATCAGCTACAAGGACTTCGTCGTACCCGCGGTCCTCGTGCAGACCATGGTGTTCGCGGCGATGGGTAGCGGCGTCGGCATCGCAACCGACCTGCACACAGGGATGATCGACCGCTTCCGCTCGCTTCCGATCGCGCGCTCCGCCTTCCTCGTCGGCCGCACGGTGAGCGACAGCTCGCGCCTCGGTGTCCAGGCCGTGCTGCTGGTGCTGGCGTCGATGATCATCGGCTTCCGGTTCCACGCCGGGCTCCCGGCCGCGATCGGCATGACCGCCGTGGTGGTGCTGTTCGGCATGGCGCTCTGCTCGTTCTCGGCGTGGATCGGCCTGAGCATCGGCGACCCCGAGGCGGTGCAGGCCGCGGTGTTCATCCCGATCCTGCCGCTGGTGTTCACCAGCTCCGCGTTCGCGCCCGTGAGCCGGCTGCCGGGGTGGATGCAGCCGCTGGCGCGGGCCAACCCCGTCACCGCGGCCATCGACCTCGCCCGGGGCCTCGCCCTCGGCGACGCCGAGCTGCGCCGGATCAGCGGGGTGCACACCACGACCGCGGTGTGGCACTTCGCCCTGTGGTGGGTCGCGATCGTCGTGGCCTTCACCGGCCTCGCGGTGCGCCGCTACCGCCGCGGCTGACGCCCGCCTCGAGACGCGGGTGACCTACCTCTAAGCCGGCAGAGCCTCGCGCTTGGCGATCAGGTGGGTGACGGGAAGGTCGAACGCCTTGCGCACCCGGTGCGGGAGGTCCTGGCGGATCCAGGCCGACGGGCCCGGCGGCAGCGTCGACAACAGGATCTCGTCGAACGAGTCGTGCAGCAGGACGTCGCGGATGGCCTCCATGGGCCGGGCGTCGCCGATCCTGCCCGTGACCTCCGCTCCCGCCTCACGGAAACGCGCCAGCGCGGCGTCGAGGCGCGTCTGGGCGTCGCGATGGGCGCGCGCCTCGGTCTGCATCGCGCCCGGCGGGTCGGTGGCCGGCACCACCACGTGGAACCGGCAGGGCCCCGCGGCCATGCACGACCGCACCTTCTCCATCAGGTGGTCGCCACCGAGGGTCTGGTTGGCGACGACGAGATAGCGGCGCACATCGCTGACGATAGCGTGGCGCACGTGGTGCAACACGACGTCGACGTCGCCATCGTGGGCGCGGGCTTCGCGGGCCTGACCGCGGCACGCGACCTCATCGATGCGGGGCGCTCGGTGGTGGTGCTCGAAGCGCGCGATCGCGTCGGTGGGCGGGTGCTCAACGACCACACGGCCGACGGCACGCCGCTCGAGGTGGGCGGGCAGTGGGTCGGGCCCGCCCAGGACCGGCTCGAGCAGCTCGCCGCGGACATGGGCGTCGGCACCTACCCGACCTACGACGAGGGCGAGAACCTGCTCTTCGCCAAGGGCCGCACCACGCGCTACACGGGCACCATCCCGAAGCTGGCGCCACCGGTGCTGGCCGACGTGGGTCAGGCCCAGCTGCGCATCGACCGCATGGCGGAGCAGGTGCCGCTCGACGCGCCATGGCGCGCGCCCAAGGCGGAGCAGTGGGACGGGCAGACGTTCGAGACGTGGATCCGGCGCAACGTGGTCACGTCGACGGGCCGGGCGATGGTGCGGCTCATGGTCACGAGCGTGTTCGGAGCCGAGCCGTGCGACCTGTCGCTGCTGCACCTGCTCGCCTACATCCACTCGGCCGGGCTGCAGGACCGGGCGCTCAGCGTCGCGGGTGGCGCACAGGAGCGCCGCTTTGTCGGGGGCTCGCAGGAGGTGGCCATCCGTCTCGCGGCCAAGCTCGGCGACGTCGTGCGCCTCGCCAACCCGGTGCGGGTGATCGTGCAGGACGATGACGGCGTCACCGTCGAGGCCGACCGGGACACCGCCCGCGCCCGACGGGCCGTGGTTGCCGTCCCGCCCCCGCTCGCGAGTCGCATCGTCTACGACCCGCCGATGCCCGCCCGGCGCGACCAGCTCACGCAGAAGACACCGATGGGATCGGTGATCAAGTGCATGGCCGTCTACGACGAGCCCTTCTGGCGTCGGGAGGGCCTGAGCGGCCAGGCCGCGAGCGACACCGGCCCGGTGCGCATCACGTTCGACAACACCCCGGACACGGGCTCCCCGGGTGTGCTCCTCGGGTTCTTCGAGGCGCGCGATGCGCGCGAGTGGAGCGTGCGCACGCCCGGCGAGCGCCGGCGCGCCGTCGTCGACTGCTTCGTGCGCTACTTCGGGCGCGGCGCGGCAAACCCGCTCGAGTACCTCGAGCGCGACTGGAGCGCGGAGGAATGGACGCGCGGGTGCTACGGCGCTCACCTGCCGCCCGGCGTGCTGACGCAGTTCGGGCCGGCGCTGACCGAGCCCGTGGGCGCCATCCACTGGGCCGGCACCGAGACCGCGACGGTGTGGGCGGGCTACATCGACGGCGCGGTCCGCTCGGGTGAGCGGGTCGCCCGCGAGGTGCTCGCCACCCTCGACGGATCGTGAACCCCGAGCTGGCGCGCCGCATGTGGTGGGCCACCGAGCCCTTCCACGCGGTCGTCTACTTCGCGTCCGAGACGCGAGACGCGTGCACCGCGATCGGGCTGAAGGGCTTCTGGATGGGCTACTTCGCGGGACGCGCCGCGCCCATGGGGCCGGTGCCGCCCGCGGTCGTGCAGGCGACGTTCTTCAACTTCGCGCCCGGCATGGTCGCCCGCGCCATCCCCGATGCGTGGGCAATCGCCGCGCCCGAGGTCATCGTGAAGGCCCGCCTCGACGCGCTCGACGACGCGCTGCGACGCCTGCTCGACGACATCGACGTCGCCGAGGCCGCGGCGCTCGCGCGCGACGCGACCGCGGGATGCGACGCCGCCGGCCGCCCGCTGTTCGCGGCCCATGCCGCGATGGAGTGGCCGGACGAGCCCCGCCTCGCGCTCTGGCACGCGTGCACGCTCCTGCGGGAGTTCCGCGGCGACGGGCATGTCGCCGCGCTCCTCACTGAAAGCTTCGACGGGTGCGAGGCGCACGTGACCGTCGCCCTCAGCGGCGCGGTCCCCGCGGAGATGCTGCGGTCGAACCGGGGATGGTCGGAGGACGAGTGGGCGGCGGCTCGCGCCCGCGTTGAGGCCCGCGATTGGCGCGCCGCACGCGCCCGGGTCGAGGCCCGCACCGACGAGCTCGCCCTCGCCCCGTGGCGCGCGTTGGGCGACGAGGGTTGCGACCGCCTGCTCGCGTGCATGCGCCCGATCGTCGCCCGCCTGGTCGAGCAGGAGGCGGTTTCCTTCCCCAACCCGATGGGCCTCCCGGCGCCCCGCTCGGAGGCGCCTCCGGCGCCCCTCGCGTAGAGTCTCGCGTCACAGACAGGGGAGCCCGGACGGTCGGGCTGAGAGGCCAGCACGCGGCTGGCGACCCTTTGAACCTGATCCGGGTAATGCCGGCGAAGGGAGCGGGGATGGCAGCGGTTTCGGCTCCGAGCGGCAGCGGGCAGGCCGCGACCCGGGGCGTCGACGACTCGAGCGTCGGCATCGGTCCGGTTCCCGTCGAGCTCCGCCGTCTGCGGGCCTTCGACATCGGCGTGCTGTGGGGCGACCTGGCCATCGGTGTGCTCGTGCTCGCCGCGGGCGCGCTCCTGGTCACGCCCACCGACGCCGGTGGGCTGGGCCTGGGCTTCGGCCCCGCCCTGCTCGCCATCGCGATCGGCTCGTTCGCTGGGTCACTGCTGCTCGCGCTGGTCGCCGCGGCCGGGCATGACCGGGGCGTGCCCACCATGGTGCTGTTGCGCCCGGTGCTCGGCCGGTACGGCAGCTACGGCGCGTCGGCCGTGAACGTCCTGCAGCTCGTCGGCTGGACCGGCTTCGAGCTGTGGGCGATGGCCCTCTTCGCCAACCGAGTCTCCGACCGGGTGTTCGGCTTCACCGCCTTCGGGCTGTGGCTCGCGCTGATGGCGCTGACGTGCACGGCCCTCGCGCTCGTCGGCCCGGTGCGCGTGGTGCGGGTGTGGCTCGAGAAGGTGGGGGCGTGGGTGGTGCTCGCCGCGTGCGGCTACCTCACCGTCTATCTGATCGCGCATGCCCACGACCTGTTCCACCCGACGACCGGGGCGCGGCCGTTCGGCCTCGCCGTCGACCTCGTCGTCGCCCAACCGGTGTCGTGGCTGCCGCTGGTGGCTGACTACAACCGCTTCGCCACCAGCCGCCGGCAGAGCTTCGCAGGCACGCTCACCGGCTACGCGGTCGGCAACGCGTGGTTCTACGCGCTCGGCGCCCTGCTCGTGCTCTCGGCCGGGCTCGTCGACTCCTCCCCCGCGGGCATCGCCGCCGGCGTCCTCGGGCTGTCGGCCGGTGCGGTCGTGGGCACGACCCTCCTCCTCGCGCTGCTCGCGGGCGAGACCGACGAGGCCTTCGCCGACATCTACTCGTCCGCGGTGAGCATCGAGAACGTCTTTCCCCGCGCCGACCATCGCCTGCTCGTCGTCGGTGTCGCGGGCGCCGGCACCGCGCTGGCCGCGGTCGTCACCATGAGCGACTACGAGAACTTCCTGTTCCTGCTGGGGTCGGTGTTCGTGCCGCTGTTCGGCGTGCTCCTCGGCCACTGGGTGGCCGGCGGCGCCCACGCCGACCAGCGCGAGGTCAGGTTCCGACCCGCCTCGGCGCTCGTGTGGGTCGCCGGCTTCCTCGCCTACCAGTGGTCGCTCCCGCCCGACGTGTTCCTCCCGGGCTGGTGGGTGCGCCTGGTCGACCGCATGCCCGGCGCGCTCGAGCACTTCTCGCTCGGCGCGTCCCTCCCTTCGTTCGTCGTCGCGTTCGTGGGCGCGTGGGTGGCGACGCGCGTGACCGTCACCCGGGGCCACGCGGCCGGTGCGACCGCGCCCCGAGGCGACCGTCCCACTCCCTGACGCCGGAGTCAGCTACGCTAGAACACGTTCGGTGGCTGAGCGAGGTTGGAGCGGGACGCCCGTAGGCACTTCATGTGGACTGCATTTCATGTGGACTGCATTTCACGTGGACTGCAGTGCATGTGGACGGCGGTATGCGGACGGCAGTTCGTGACGGTCGATGTGACATCGAGATCTGACAGCTGACGTGAGAATCGTGAGTGCAGGCAAGAGGCAGGACCGGCGCGTGCGCATGGTCGACGGCGAGGTGGCGATCGACGGTCGCCACTGGCGCTACTCGGTGTCCGACAACCTCGACGCGTCCACCTGGGCCGTCAACCTCCACGGTTTCTTCGCCGGCGGCGGCATCTACTGGCGGGAGTCCGCCCGTCTCGCGGGCCGCCTGGGGCTGCGGGTGATCAACCCCAACCTGCCCGGCTTCGGGGGCAGCGAGCCGCTCCCGTGGGAGAAGCTGCGCATGGCGAACTTCGCCAAGGGCATCGGCGCCCTGCTCGACCACCTCGGCGCGCCCACCGCCATCGTGCTCGGTCACTCGATGGGCGCGGTGGCTGCGCTGCAGTTCGCCCACGACTTCCCTGAGCGCACCCTCGGGGTGATCTACCGCGACGGCGTGGCCACGTCGTCGTGGAAGGAGCGCAGGGGGATCATGAGCCGCCTGCTCCAGCCGATCGCACCCGATGTCGGGATGGCCCTCGACCTGGCCGCCGCCTTCGCGGTCGACCTCCCCGACCTCGCCTTCTCCCGCCTGGCCAGCATGGCGATCACCGCCGCCCCCGACCTGCGCCTCAACGCCCGGTCGCTGACCAACACCCTGCCGGTGGGGGCCATGCTGCTGGCGTGCGACTTCACGCCGATGGCGGAGCAGGTGGCGCGGCGCGGCGACGTGCCGGTCCTGCCCATGTGGGGCCGCTTCGACCGCATCGTGCCCGCGTCGACCGGCCGCGAGTTCGCCGAGATCATGGGCGAGAAGGTGCACTGGGTCATGGGCGGCCACTCGTGGATGATCCCCCGTCCCGCCATCCAGCTCGATGTGCTGCGCAACAGCGACGCGGGCAACGCGTTCCGCGAGCGCACGCGTGACCGCGCCCGCCTCCTCGGCCGCGCCGCCTGACCCCTCCCTGACCGCCCCGACCCGCGACCCGATGACGGTCGGTCGCACTCCCACCGTTAGCCTGCGCGGGTGTCGTTCCTCGAGGCGTGCCGGGGCAAGCCGCACGATCGCGTCCCCGTGTGGTTCATGCGGCAGGCCGGACGCGCGCTCCCCGAGTACCGGGCCGTGCGCGCGAAGGCGTCGATGTTCGACGTCATCCGCACGCCCGAGCTGGCCGCCGAGGTCACGATGCAACCCGTGCGACGGCTGGGGGTCGACGCCGCCATCCTGTTCTCCGACATCGTCGTGCCGGTCACTGCGGTCGGAGTCGGCGTCGAGCTGCGTGAGGGCGTCGGCCCCGTCGTCGACCAGCCGTTCCGCACCGACGCCGACCTGAGGCGGCTGCGCCCGTTCGAGCCCGACGTCGACGCTCCCTACGTGGCCGACACCGTGCGGCTGCTCGCCCGCGAGCTCGACGTGCCGCTCATCGCCTTCGCAGGTGGTCCCTTCACGCTGGCCAGCTACCTCATCGAGGGTGGCCCCTCGAAGACCCACGCGCGCACCAAGGCTCTCATGCACACCGAGCCGCGCACGTGGCGCGAGCTCCTCGACCGGCTGGCCGGCATCTCCCTCGCATCGCTGCGCGCCCAAGTGGAGGCGGGGGCACGGGCGGTGCAGCTGTTCGACAGCTGGGCCGGCGCGCTCTCACCGGACGACTACCGGGACCACGTGCTGGACGCCAGCGCGCGCATCTTCTCGGGCCTGAGCGATCTCGGCGTCCCGCGCATCCACTTCGGCGTCGGCACCGGCGAGCTGCTCGGCCTGCTCGGCGCGGCGGGAGCAGACGTGGTCGGCGTCGACTGGCGCGTGCCCCTCGACGTGGCACGCACGCGCGTCGCCGAAGGGCTCGCGTTGCAGGGCAACCTCGACCCCGCGGTGTGCCTGGCGCCGTGGGACGTCGTCGAGGCCGCCGCCCTCGACGTGCTGCGGCGCAACCACGGCGACCCGGGTCACGTCTTCAACCTGGGCCACGGGGTGCTGCCCGAGACCGACCCCGACACCCTCCGCCGTCTCGTCGAGCTCGTGCACGCATATGGGTGAGGCCGTGCGCCTGGGTGAGACCGTGCGCCCGGGTGAGTCCGTCGGCGTGCTGGTGATGGCCTACGGCACGCCCGCCGCGCCCGACGACGTCGAGGCGTACTACACGCACGTGCGCCGGGGCCGGCCGCCGACACCCGAGCTGCTCGCCGACCTCCAGCGACGGTACGCGGCCATCGGGGGCACCTCTCCGCTCCTCGACGTCACCCGCCGTCAGGCGGCCGGGCTGCGGCGCGAGCTGGGCGCCGGCTTCCATGTCGAGCTCGGCATGAAGCACGCGCCGCCGTTCATCGAGGACGGCGTGGCCGCGCTCGCGACCGCCGGTGTGGACCGGGCCGTCGGGCTCGTGCTCGCGCCTCACTACTCGGCGATGAGCGTCGGCGAGTACGCGGCACGCGCGAAGGGCGTGGACGTCGTCGAGCAGTGGTGGGACGCACCCGGGTACCTCGACCTGCTGGCGGACGCCGTCAAGCGCGGCCTCGACGGCCTTCCCGACGGCACCGAGGTCGTGTTCACCGCCCACTCGCTGCCCGTGCGCGCCCTCGAGTCGGGCGATCCCTATCCCGATCAGCTCCGCGCCACCGCCGAGGCGGTTGTGGCGCGCGCCGGGCCGACACGGTGGTCGCAGGCGTGGCAGAGCGCGGGCCGGACCCCCGATCCGTGGCTCGGGCCCGACATCCTCGAGGTGCTCGACGATCGCGCCGCGGCTGGCACTCCCGGCGTGCTCGTCTGCCCGTGCGGGTTCGTCAGCGAGCACCTCGAGATCCTCTACGACCTCGACGTCGAGGCGCGCGCCCGGGCCGACGCGCTCGCGCTGCCGTTCGCGCGCACCGCCATGCCCAACGACGAGCCCGCGTTCCTCCGAACCCTCGCCGACGTGGTGCGGGCCCGGCTCGCGCCGTGATGCCCGAGCGACAGGTTGCGCCCCGGGTCCCCGTCGTCGTGGTCGGCGGTGGCATCAGCGGCCTGGCGACCGCGCACTACCTGCAGGCGAGGCACGGCGTCGAAGCGGTGGTGGTCGAGGCGAGCGACCGCGTCGGCGGGAAGATCCGCACCGACGAGCTGGCGGGTGTGCCCGTCGAGGCGGGCCCCGACTCGTTCCTCGCGCGCGTGCCGTGGGCCGCGGACCTCTGCCGTGAGCTCGGGCTCGGCGACGAGCTGATCGAGCCGGCGACGTCGAAGGCGTTCGTGTGGGTGCGCGGCCGGCTGCGCACGCTCCCCCAGGGACTGGTGCTCGGGGTGCCGACCGGGCTGCCGCAGCTGGCCGTCAGCGGCCTCGTCTCGCCCGCGGGGATGGCACGCGCCGCGCTCGACGTCGTGCTCCCCCGGCGTCGCCACGGCGCCGATGCGTCCATCGCAGAGGTGATCGGCGCCCGCTTCGGCCGCGAGGTGGTCGACAACCTCGTCGAGCCGTTGCTCGGCGGCATCAACGCGGGACGGGCCGACCGTCTGAGCCTGGCCGCGACCGCGCCCCAGCTGGCCGACGCCGCTCGCGACCATCGCAGCCTGCTCCTCGGCCTGCGTGTCGCGACGGCCGGCGGGCCCGTCTTCCAGTCGGTACGTGGCGGGCTCGAGCGACTGGTCGAGCGCCTGGGCGCGGACATCGACGTGCGCACGAGCACCGCCGCGGGTGCGATCGAGCGCGCCCCCGACGGCCGGTGGAAGGTCGCGGGCCTGGTCGCGGATGCCGTGGTCGTCACCGTCCCCGCGTTCGCGGCCGCGCCACTGTTGCAGGCCGTGAGCCCGGTGGCGGCGGCCGAGCTGCGCGCCATCGAGTACGCCTCCGTCGCGCTGGTGACCCTCGGGTACGCGCCTTCGACATTGCCGCCGCTGCCCGCCGGCAGCGGCTTCGTGGTGCCGCGCACCGAGCGCCGGCTCATGACCGCGTGCACGTTCCTCTCGGCGAAGTGGCCCGCGCTCGGGGCGAGCGGGCTCGTGCTCCTGCGCGTCTCGGCGGGACGCCTCGGCGACGCCCGCGTGTCGCAGCTCGACGACGACGAGCTCGTCGACCGCCTGCACCGCGAGGTGGCGGAGGCACTCGGCGCGGCGAAGGCGCCCGTCACGACGCGCGTCGACCGTTGGGTGCGCGGCTTCCCGCAGTACGAGCCCGGACACCTGGCGCGCGTCGATCGCATCGAGGCGGCTCTCGCGGGCCTGCCCGGGCTCACCGTCGCCGGCGCCGCGTACCGGGGCCTCGGGCTGGCGGCATGCGTGCGGCAGGCGGGCGAGGCGGCGGATCGCATCGCGGCGTACAGCGCCTTCGGCGCCGCACCGCCGGCCGCTTGGGACATCACCGTCCGGCTGCGGGAAGATGGGACGCATGGCTGAGGTCGCGGAAATGACCGAGCGTCGCCTGGTGGTGCTCCAGCCATAGGTGCGGCGACCAGCACGGAGCTCGCGCCCATGCTGGCCACCCTGGCCAGGGAGCTGCCGCGCGACGACGGGCGCTGGGCCTACGAGTTCAAATGGGACGGTGTGCGCGCGCTCGTCTTCGTCGAGGACGGGAAGGTCCGGGTGCAGGGCCGGTCGCGGCGCGACGTCACCGGGCAGTACCCGGAGGTGACCGGTCTGGGCGCGGCCCTGGCCGGGCGCGGGACGCTCGACGCGGTGCTCGACGGCGAGGTCGTGGCGCTCGGCCTCGACGGCACACCCAGCTTCCAGACCCTGCAGCGGCGCATGCACGTGGTCTCGCCCCACGACGTCCGGGTGCGCATGGCCGACACGCCGGTCGTCTTCCTGGCCTTCGACCTGCTGCGCCTCGAGGGAAGCATGATGGTCGAGCTTCCCTACGCGGAGCGTCGGGCGCAGCTCGAGGCGCTCGACCTGTCGGCCAACAACTGGCAGACACCTCCGTCGCAGGTGGGCGACGGCGACGCCATGCTCGCGGTCAGCAACGTCCGCGGGCTCGAGGGGGTGGTGGCCAAGCGCATCGACAGCCCCTACGAGTCGGGGCGGCGCTCGCGCAACTGGCTGAAGATCAAGAACAAGCAGCACGAGCGGCTGGTGATCGGTGGGTGGGCCGAGGGCAGCGGCAACCGCACTGGAAGGATCGGCGCCCTGCTGGTCGGGTATCACGAGGACGGTGAGCTGCGCTACGCCGGCAACGTGGGCTCGGGCTTCACCGACAAGATGCTGCGAGAGCTCCACGCCCGGCTCTCCCCCCTCGCGCGCGAGGAGTGCCCCTTCGCGAACCGCCCCCACTGGCCCGACATCCACTTCGTCGAGCCCGTCCTCGTCTGCGAGGTCGAGTTCACCGAGTGGACCGAGGAGCGCACGCTGCGCCACCCGGTCTTCAAGGGGCTGCGAGAATCGTGACCCGAGCCGTAGGGAGGTAGCCGTGCCCCGACCCATCTGGAGTGGTGCGATCAGCTTCGGGCTGGTCAACGTCCCCGTGAAGCTGGTGGGCGCCGTGTCCCCGAAGGACGTCCGCTTCAACCAGCTCGAGGCGGGCACCGGTGCCCGCATCAAGCAGAAGCGGGTGTCGGCCGAGACCGGCGAGGAGGTGCCCTTCGACCAGATCGTGAAGGGCTACGAGATCTCGCCCGACAACTACGTGGTGATCGAGCCCCAGGAGCTCGACGCGCTCGACCCCAAGGCCACCCGCTCGATCGAGATCGAGGACTTCGTCGACCTCGACCAGATCGACCCCCTCTACTTCGAGCGGCCCTACTACCTGGTGCCCGACAAGGGCGGGGCCAAGGCCTACGCGCTGCTGCTCGAGGCCATGAAGGACTCGAGGAAAGTGGGCATCGCCCGCCTCGTGCTGCGCACCAAGCAGTACCTGGCCGCCATCCGCCCCCTCGGCGACGCGCTCGTGCTGGAGACGCTGCTCTACCCCGACGAGGTCACCTTGCCCGATGAGATCGAGGGCCTCCCCCGCGACGACGTCGAGATCCAGGACCGCGAGCTCAAGATCGCGCGCCAGCTCATCGAGTCGCTGTCGACCGAGTTCGAGCCCGAGAACTACCACGACGAGTACCGCGAGCGGGTGCTGGAGCTCATCGAGCAGAAGGCCGAGGGCAAGCAGATCGTCACCCAACCTGCGACCGAAGAGCCCACCAAGGTGGTCGACCTCATGGCGGCGCTGGAGGCCAGCCTGGCCCAGGCCAAGGAGGCGAAAGCCGACAAGGCCGGCACCGCGGACAACGCCGGTCCCGGATCGAAAGCGGGCAAGAGGAAGGGGTGACCCCGCCGTCGACGACCACGGTCGAGGTCGAAGGTCACCAGCTCAAGCTCTCCAACCTCGACAAGGTCCTCTATCCCGAGGTGGGCTTCACCAAGGGCCAGGTGATCGACTACTACACCCGGGTCGCGCCCGTCCTGCTCCCCCACCTGCGCGAGCGCCCGCTCACGCTGAAGCGCTACCCCAATGGGGTCGACGCTCCGTTCTTCTACGAGAAGCGCTGCCCGAAGCACCGGCCCGACTGGGTGCGCACGACGGCCGTGTGGAGCAAGCGCAACGCGGACAACCTCGACTTCTGCCTGGCCGACGACCTGGCCACCCTGGTGTGGGTCGCCAACCTGGCATCGCTCGAGTTGCACACCTCGTTGTCCCGCGGGGCCGACATCGACCGTCCGTCGATGATGGTGTTCGACCTCGACCCCGGCGCGCCAGCGACGATCGTGGAGTGCGCGCAGGTCGGGCTGTGGCTGCGCGAGCTGCTCGACGACCTCGGCCTCGAGAGCGTGGCGAAGACATCGGGGTCGAAGGGCCTGCAGCTCTACGTGCCCCTCAACACGCCGGCGACCTACAGCGACACCAAGTCGTTCTCCCACGCGCTGGCCCAGCTGCTCGAGCGGCGCGAGCCGCAGCTGGTCGTCTCCCAGATGGCCAAGGAGCTGCGCAAGGGCAAGGTGTTCATCGACTGGAGCCAGAACGACCGGGTGAAGACCACCGTCTGCGTCTACTCGTTGCGGGCGCGCGAGCAACCCACCGTCTCCGCCCCGCTGACATGGGACGAGGTCGACGAGCAGCACCGGAGCGGTGACCCCCAGCGGTTCGCGCTCACCGCGGACGCCGTGCTGGCACGGGTCGCCGCGGGGGCCGACGTGTTCGCGCCCGTGCTCGGGCTCGAGCAGTCGCTGCCCCGTCCACCCACGACCTGATGCGGTCCGCTGTCATCCGGGGGCTGGTCGCAGGGTTGCTCCTCACCGCCACCCTCCCCCCCGCAGGGTGGTGGGTGCTCGGGCCGGTGGGCGCGGCCGTCCTCGCGTCGGGCCTGCGCGGGCGGCCCGCCAGGACCCGCTTCGTGTGCGGTCTGGCGGCGGGCGTCGGTCTCTACGGGCCGGGTCTCTTCTGGATGACCAACTTCAGCGCGCCGGGCTACCCGATCGCGGTGCTGATCGAGGCGTCGTTCCTCGCGGCTGCCGCGCTGCTCGTCGTGCCCGGCCCGGGGCGACTGCTCGCCCTGCCCGCCGCCCTCGTGCTCTTCGAGGCGGCGCGCGGGAGCTGGCCCTTCGGCGGGATGCCGCTCGCCCACCTCGCGCTCGGCCAGGTGGGCGGACCGCTGGCGCCGGCGGCCCGGGTCGGTGGGCAGTTGCTGCTGGTCGGACTGGTGGGCCTGGCGGGGGCCGGGCTCGCCGAGCTCTACGCCACCGCGCGGCGGCGGGGGCGGCCAGGTGCCGCGGCGGCGGGCGCGACGGCCATCGTGCTCGTCGCGGGGATGGCCCTGCTCGGCACCGTCGCCCCGGAAGGTCGTGCGCGGGGACGCCTGCGCGTGGCGCTGGTGCAGGGCGGTGGCCGGCGCGGCCTGCTCGCGGTCGAGCGCGCGGACCCCGGTGACGTGTTCGCAGCCCATCTCCGCGCCAGCCGGGCCATCGAGCCGCCCGTCGACCTCGTGCTCTGGCCCGAGGACGTGGTCGACGTGAGCCGGCCCGTGCGCGAGACCGCCGAGGGCAGGCAGCTGGCAGAGCTGGCTCGCCGTCTCCACGCCACCCTGGTGGCGGGGGTGGTCGAGGACGCGGGCGCACACCACTTCCGGAACGCGGCGGTGGCGTGGGGTCCGCGCGGGCGCATCGTCGCCCGCTACGACAAGGTCCACCGCGTGCCGTTCGGCGAGTACATCCCGTTCCGGAGCCTCATCGACCGGGTCGCCGACCTCAGTGCCATCCCCCGCGACGCCGTCGCGGGCAAGGGCACCGGGCTGCTCGACGTGCCCGCCGGCGACTTCGGCACGTTGATCTCCTACGAGGTGTTCTTCGAGGACCGCGCCCGCGCCGCGGTGCGCGCCGGCGCCGAGGTGCTGATCGTGCCGACCAACGCCTCCTCCTTCGGCACCGGCCAGGTACCGGCCCAGGAGCTCGCGGCCGCCCGCCTGCGGGCGCTCGAGACCGGACGCACCGTGTTGCAGGCCGCGCCGACCGGCTACACCGCGGTCGTCGACTGGCGGGGCCGGGTGCTCGCCCACAGCCGGCTCGGGGGCCCGGCGGTGCTCCATCGCACGGTCGCCCGCCGCTCCGGCGAGACGTGGGCGACCCAGCTCGGCCCTCCGCTCGGCATCGCCCTGGTGATCCTGACGTTGGTCCTGGCCTGGCTACTACAAAATCTAAGCGCACTACCATCAGCTTTTCTTGCTCAGCGCCGTTGATGCAGCTACAATCGCCGTGACGCAGCCGGCTGGCGAGCTGTCAACCAGGAGAGCCATTTGAACAAGGAGCGCCAAATCATGCTGATGCGTTTCGACCCCTTCCGTGACCTCGACCGCCTGACCCAGCAGCTGTGGAACACCGCCGGCGACGGCCACGGCGGGCTGCGGTCCATGCCGATGGACGCGTACCGCCGAGGCGATCGCTTCGTCGTCCACTTCGACCTCCCGGGCGTCGACCCCGACAAGATCGAGCTCACCATCGAGAAGAACGTGCTGACCGTGAGCGCCGAGCGGCGCTGGGAACGCCAGGAGGACGACGAGCCGGTCGCGGCCGAGCGCCTGCAGGGATCGTTCACCCGCCAGCTCTTCCTCGGAGAGACCCTCGACCCCGACCACGTCGAGGCCCGCTACGAGCACGGCGTCCTGACCCTCACCATCCCGGTGGCCGAGGCGGCCAAGCCCCGCAAGGTCACGGTCACTGCGGGCGACAGCAAGGCGGCCGCCATCGAGGCCGAGGCCTCCTAGCTCCTCGCCTGTAGCCCCCGCCCGCCCGGGGCCGCCTCCACCCGGCGCCCGGGCGGGCACACCCCCCCACTCACTTGACCCGCCGGTCAACTTGAGGTCAGGCTCTTGCCTTCCATGCCTGCCCCCGACCCTCTCGAGACGCGTCCGCTGCGGATCGCGCTGCTCGTCTACCGGGGCAATCCCCACTCGGGGGGCCAGGGCGTCTACGTCCACCACCTGAGCAAGGAGCTGGTGGCGCTCGGCCACCACGTCGACGTGTTCAGCGGCCCGCCCTACCCCGAGCTCGTGCCCGAGGTGCCGCTGGTGAAGGTGCCGAGCCTCGACCTCTACCGGCCGGGCGACCCCTTCCGGGTGCCTCACCCGCGCGAGTTCCACTCGCTCGCCGACGTGATCGAGTTCGCGCTCATGTGCACCGCCGGCTTCCCCGAGCCCCTCACCTTCGGCATGCGGGTGCGGCGGGTCCTCCGCGACCGCCGCGGTGACTTCGACATCGTGCACGACAACCAATGCCTCGCCAACGGCATCCTGGGCCTGCTCGACGACGGCTTCCCGGTGGTGGCCACCGTGCACCACCCGATCACCGTCGACCGCGACCTCGAGCTGTCCCATGCGACCTCGCCCATCCGCAGGCTCACGCTGCGTCGCTGGTTCGGGTTCCTCCGCATGCAGATCCGGGTGGTGCGCAAGCTCCCCCGGATCATCACGGTCTCCGAGTCGTCCAGGCGCGACATCGCCGAGCAGCTCGGCGTGCGGCTCGACCGGATGACGGTCGTGCCCGTGGGTGTCGACCAGACCCACTTCCGGCCCCTGCCCCGCATCGCGCGCGTCCCGGGCCGGATCATGACCACTGCGAGCGCCGACGTGCCCATGAAGGGCCTGGTCCCGCTGCTCGAGGCGGTAGCGAAGGTACGCACCGAGCGGCCGGTCGAGCTGGTGGTCGTGGGCCGGCCCCGCGAGGGCAGCATCATCCCCGCCACCATCGAGCGTCTGGGCCTCGAGGGGGCGGTTGAGTTCGTGGGGGGTGTCGACCACGACCGCATCGTCGAGCTGTACGCCGAGGCCGAAGCGGCCGTCGTGCCGTCTCTCTACGAGGGCTTCTCGCTGCCGGCCATCGAGGCCATGGCCTGCGGCGTGCCCCTCGTGTCCACCACCGGCGGCGCCCTGCCCGAGGTGGTGGGTGGCCACGACGACACCGCGCTCCTCGTGCCTCCCGGCGACTCCGGTGCCCTCGCGGCGGCCATCTCCCGGCTGCTCGACGACCCCGCCCTCCGCACGCGGATCGGCGCGGCCGGGCGGGCGCGCGTGTTCGAGCGCTACACCTGGGCCGCGACGGCCGAGGGCACGGTCGAGCAGTACCGGTCGGAGTTGCGGGCGCGAGCGTTTAGCGCGCGAGCCGCGCAGGGACGCGCATGCTGACCGTCGACTACGACCGCCTCGGTGTGCAGAGCGGCGACCACCTCCTCGACCTCGGGTGCGGCGGCGGGCGCCACGCCTTCGAGGCGTTCCGCCGGGGCGCCCACGTCGTCGCCCTCGACCGCGACCACGACGAGCTCCTGGGGGCGGCGTCCATCCTCTGGGCCATGCACGACGCGGGCCAGGCGCCGCGCCGGGCGTTCGGCGCCGCGGTGCGGGGCGACGCGCTCGCGGTCCCCTTCCCCGACGGTTCCTTCGACCGCGTCATCGCCGCAGAGGTGCTCGAGCACATCGTCACCGACACCGACGCGCTCGCGGAGCTGGCCCGGGTCCTGCGACCAGGAGGCACCATCGCCGTCACCGTGCCCCGCTGGCTCCCCGAACGGGTGTGCTGGGCGCTGGCCGAGGACTACCACGCTCCCCGCGTCGCGGGCGGTCACGTGCGCATCTACCGGCAGGGTGAGCTGACGGCCAAGCTGCGCGCCGCCGGGCTCACGGTGACCGGCTTCGGCCACGCGCACTCGCTCCACACGCCGTACTGGTGGCTGAAGTGCGCGGTCGGGGTCACCAACGACGCGCACCCGCTCGCCCGTCTCTACCACCGCTTCCTCGTGTGGGACATGACCACGGCTGCGCCGCCGGTGCGCCTGCTGGAGCGCACGCTCAACCCCGTCATCGGCAAGAGCCTGGTCGTCTACGCGTCCAAGCCGGCGCAGTCGGCCGCCCCCGTCACCGAGGTCCGCGATGCTGCGGCCTGAGACGTCGTTGCGGCTGCGCACCGCCGAGCTGACCGCCACGGTCGACTCGATCGCGGCGTGGCAGCTCGACGACGGCATGATCCCGTGGTTCCCGGGCGGTCACGCCGACCCGTGGAACCACGTCGAAGCGGCCATGGCGCTGACCGTCGGCGGGCGTCGGGCCGAGGCGGAGCGCGCGTACGACTGGCTGGTCGCCAAGCAACGCGACGACGGCGCCTGGCACCAGTACTACGTGCAGGACGGCGTCGAGGAGCCCAAGCTCGACGCCAACTGCTGCGCGTACGTCGCCACCGGCACGTGGCACCACTTCCTCACGACGCGCGACTCGGGCTTCCTCGAGACCATGTGGCCGGTGGTCGAGCGGGCCATCGACTTCGTGCTCGACCTGCAGACGCCGCGCGGCGAGATCCGATGGGCACGCCACCCGGACGGCACGCCCTGGTCGTTCGCCCTGCTCACGGCCTCGTCGAGCGTGTACCACAGCCTGCGCTGCGCGATCGCCGCCGCCGAGCACCTCGGGCACGAACGGCCCGACTGGGAGCTGTCCGCCGCGTCCCTCGCACGCGTCATCGTGCACCAGCCCGACGCGTTCGCGCCCAAGCACCGGTGGGCGATGGACTGGTACTACCCCGTGCTCGCGGGCGCCCTCACCGGTCGTGCCGGACGGGCCCGCCTGGCCGAGCGCTGGGACACGTTCATCATGGAGGGTCGCGGCGTGCGATGTGTCTCCGACCGACCGTGGGTGACGGCCGCGGAGACCTGTGAGTGCGTGATGGCCCACGACGCGGTCGGCGAGGTGCAGCGGGCGCGTCAGCTCTTCGGCTGGTCGCAGGCGCTGCGTCATCACGACGGGTCGTACTGGACCGGGGTCGTGTATCCGGAGCTCAAGCACTTCCCGGGCGGTGAGCGCACCACCTACACGGCCGCCACCATCGTGCTGGCCGACGACGCTCTCTGGGGTGAGCGTCCGACCTCGGGGCTGTTCCGCGGCGAGGGCCTGCCCGTGCCCTTCGAGACCAAGACGGCCGACGACGTCTCTGCCGTCGACGTGACGGTCGTCGATGTGTCAGAGACCGTCGCCGACCCGCCGCAGCACGCGTAGCGAGCCCTCGCCCGCGTCACTCACCTCGACGAACGCGCCGGACGCGAGCGCGCGCACGTAGATCTCGTACGGCGGACGTCCTCCGTCGGCCGGATCGGGGAACACGTCGTGGATGGCGAGCAACCCGTCGGGCGCGACGTGCGGGGACCAGGACTCGTAGTCGCGATGGGCGGGGTCCTCACCGTGCCCGCCGTCGATGAAGACGAGCCCGAGGGGCGTGCCCCAATGGCGGGCGACCGTCGGCGACTCGCCGACGACGGCGATCACCGTGTCCTCGAGGCCGGCCGCTTCGATCGTGCGGCGGAAGCACGGGAGCGTGTCGATGCGACCGGTGGCGGCGTCGACGAGCCGCGCGTCGTGGTGCTCCCATCCGGGCTGGTTCTCCTCCGAGCCGCGATGGTGGTCGATGCTGAACAGGACGGTGCCGCGCTCGCGCGCTGCGGCGCCGAGGTAGACGGCCGACTTGCCGCAGTAGGAACCGATCTCGAGCAGCGGGCCCGCGCCCGCCGCGTCGAGGCCCGCCCGGTGCAACGCCAGGCCCTCGTTCTCGGACATGAACCCGGTCGCCCGGCGCGCGTGCTCGAGCAGGCCGGCGTCCATGGGGCGTGACGACGCCGTGGCTATGTCGGCAGGCCGGTGCGGCCGTCGAGCGCGGGAATGTCCTCGAGCTCCTCCGGGTGGTGCACGAAGAGGATCTTGTTGAAGATGACGAACTTCCCGAACCACAGCACCCCGAACGCACCCAGCGCGAAGACCATGACGACGAGGTTGTGAGCGGTTTTCCCGGAGACCCAGTCGTCGGCATGACTGTCGGCGTAGTCGGCACACCACGTGGAGAACGCCAACCCGATGAACGCGAGCGTCCAGAAGGGGACGACCTCCTTCATCAGGTGCGACCGCCCCGGCTTGCGCCACACCCAGGAGCGGTTCAGGTAGTACGAGGGAACGGTGGCCACCGAGCAGGCTGCGATCTGCCCGTTGCGGCCCGACCAGTGAAAGCCGAACAGGAGCACGCCCAGCACGACCTGGGAGACGATCACCGAGATCACCGAAACGAATGTGTACTTGATCATCCGTTTGCCGTCGGGCGAGCGGGCCATGTCTCGTACCCGCTCGGACCGCGTTCTGGTATCGGGGCGCACATCCACGTCTCGGATGCTACCGGCCTCAGCCGTAGCGGAACACTCCGTGGTCAGTCTGCGGGCAGGGCGTTGGCTCGGGCGATGCCTCCCAGCCAGCGGGCGCTGGGCTTCTCGGTACGCACCTGGGTGCTGCGGTCCACCGCGACGAGGCCGAACGTGGGCTTGTAGCCGTAGGCCCACTCGAAGTTGTCGAGCAGGCTCCAGTAGACGTAACCGCGGACGTCGAGGCCGTCGGCGATCGTGTCGAGCACGCCCCTCAGGGCCCGCTCGACGTACTCGATGCGCTCGTCGTCGTCGTCGGTGCCGATGCCGTTCTCGGTGACGATGACGGGCAGGCCGGTCACGTCGACGGCGCGGCGGATGCAGGCCTCGAGTGCCTCCGGGTAGAACTCGTAGCCCATCAGCGTGGTGCGCGCGTCCGGCGGGTAGGGGGCCAGGCCGTTGGCGTCGATGAGAAGCCGCGTGTAGGTCTGCACGCCGATGTAGTCGTCGCCCTCCGTGCCCTCGAGGTACACGTCCTCCATCGGCCGGCGGATCTCCTGCAGTCGCGCCTCGCCTCCTTCCACCGCCTGGAAGTCGGTCATCGACATCGTGAGGCCGACGGGGACATCGGGCGCCGCGGCGCGTATGGCCGCGACCGCTTTTCGGTGCGCGTCGACGAGCGTGTCGGAGGCACGCTTGCCCTTGTCGTAGTCCTGCTCACCCGGTGGCCACATGGCGAGGATGTAGCCGTTGGTGGCCACCCAGTTGGGCTCGTTGATGGTGCACGCCCGTGCCATCGAGCCGTGCAGGTGCGATGCGGTGCGCTCCACGAAGCGGGCGAAGCGGTCCGCGGTGTCGGCAACGGCCCACCCCCCTGCCGCCGCCACCCAGCGGGGCGACGTGAAGTGATGGAAGGTGACGACGGGCTCGACCCCGCGTTCGAGGCACGACTCGCACATCCGCTTGTAATGGTCGAGCGCCACGAGCGAGAACTCGCCCTCTTCGGGTTCGATGCGGCTCCACTCCAACGAGAAGCGGTACGCGTTGAACCCGAGGTTCGCGAGCAGCGCGATGTCGTCGTCGTAGCGGTGCCAGTGGTCGCACGCGTCGCCACTGGGGTCGGGGCAGGGCGTGCCGGGCGCGTGCTCCCATGCCCACCAGTCGTTGTTCCAGTTCCCTCCTTCCACCTGGTGCGCGGCCGTGGCCGTGCCCCAGAGGAAGCCGTCGGGGAACGAGGTTGTCGTCGGCATGAGCCGGGAGGCTAGACCTTTGCATGACTCAGGACGCCGTCGACGAGCTCTGCGCGCTCCTCGACCTCGAGCCCATCGAGGTCAACATCTTCCGGGGCGTCAGCCCGAAAGAGGACCGTCAGCGCGTCTTCGGCGGACAGGTGGCGGGCCAGGCCCTCGTCGCCGCGGGACGGACGGTCGCGCAGGGAACCGTGCACTCGCTGCACGCGTACTTCCTGCGCCCGGGCGACCCCAACATCCCGATCCTCTACGACGTCGACCGCATACGCGACGGCCGCTCCTTCACCACGCGCCGCGTGGTAGCGATCCAGCACGGACGCGCGATCTTCAACCTGTCGGCGTCGTTCCACGTCGACGAGCAGGGGCCGGACCATCAGCTGCCGATGCCCGACGTGCCCGAC
The DNA here is from genome assembly GCA_005888325.1 of Actinomycetota bacterium. Taxonomy (NCBI): domain Bacteria; kingdom Bacillati; phylum Actinomycetota; species Actinomycetota bacterium. The sequence goes on along the minus strand of VAWU01000028.1, from coordinate 99,828 downwards.
CCCGAGTCGCTGGCGACGTTCAAGGAGCGCATGGAGCCGTTCAAGGAGACGCTCGGCGACTGGTACGACCGCGACCGCCCGATCGACATCCGCCACGTGTCGGGGAGCCCGATGGAGCGCCGCGGGCGCGAGCCGCTCCCGCCTGCGCAGCAGGTGTGGATGCGCGCCGACGGACGGCTGCCCGACGAACCGCTGCTCCACGCGTGCGTGGTGGCGTACGCGTCCGACCTGACGCTGCTCGACACGACGACCCTGCCCCACGCGCTGAGCGCGTTCGAGGACCATCACCGGCTGATGATGGCGAGCCTCGACCATGCCATGTGGTTCCACCGGCCGTTCCGGGCCGACGAGTGGCTGCTGTACGACATGGAGAGCCCGTCGGCTTCGGGCGCGCGCGGGTTCGCGCGCGGATCGATCTACACGCGCGACGGCGCGCTCGTGGTCTCGGTGGCCCAGGAGGGCCTGGTGCGACCGCTCGACGTCGACGCGCCCGCGGGCGCCGACGCGGGCTGAGCGGCGTCAGTCGACCTGTTCACGCACCCACGCGATGTCGTCCTTCTGGCCGTCGGGCGGCGTCTCGCAGACGACGGGCGCGCCCGCGTTGCGCACCACCTCGGCCAGCATGTCGGGCGGGATCGTGCCCGACCCGAGGTGCTCGTGGCGGTCGCGGCCCGACCCCAGGGGGTCCTTGGAGTCGTTGCAGTGCACGAGGTCGATGCGGCCGGTGATGGCGAGGATGCGCTCGACCGCACCGGCGAGATCCTCACCCGCGGCGTGCGCGTGGCAGGTGTCGAGGCAGAACCCCACCCGGTCGCCGATCGCGTCCCACAACCTCGCGATCGTGTCGAAGTGGCGGGCCATTGCGTGATCGCCCCCGGCCGTGTTCTCGAGGAAGATCGGCACCGTCGTCGTGAGCTGATCGAGCGCCTTGACCCATCGGTCGACGCCCGCCTCGACGGAGTCGTCGGCGGTGACGTGCCCGCCGTGCACGATCACCGCTCGCGCCTGCAGGTCGGCCGCCGCGTCGCAGCACTCCTGGAGGATCTTGCGGCTGGGGATGCGGATCTTGTTGTTCGGCGACGCCAGGTTCACCAGGTAGGGCGAGTGCACGTAGATCGGGACACCCGACGCCTTGAGCTCGTCCGCGTCGGCCCGTGGCTTCGGCGTCTTCCAGCTCTGGGGGTCGGACACGAAGATCTGCACGAGGTCGGCGCCCGTCTCCGCGGCCGCCGCGAGAGGGTCACCGGTCTTGACGTGGGCGCCGATCTGCATCAGCCGACGAGCTCGCCCAGGCCCTGGACCCGGGCGGCCCGCCTCAGGCGCTCGAACGCCTCGAGCTCGATCTGGCGCACCCGCTCGCGGGAGACGCTGAGCAGGCGTCCGACCTCGGCCCGGTTGCGCTCCTCGCCGTCGTCGAGGCCGAAGCGGAGCCGGACGACCCGCTGCTGGTGAGGCGTGAGGGCGCCGAGCAGCACGCGCGCCGCGGATGCACGCGCCTTGGCCATGACCTCCTCCTCCACCCGGGCCCCGGGGTCCTGCAGCATCACGTCGACGGAGCGGTCGTCTGCGTCGAGCGAGACCGGGGCGATGCCAACGGGCATGACCCGGCGAACGGCCGCCTCGGAGAGCCCCGTGGCCTTGGCGACCTCGGTCTGCGACGGCGAGCGGCCCAGCAGCGGGCGCAGCTCCTGGCGGGCCGCGTGCACCTGCGCCGCCTCGCGCCGCACCTTCAGGCGCAGGCGCAGACCCGGTCCCGCGTCCTCGATGGCCCGATGGATCTCCTGACGCACCAGGAACGTGGCGTAGGTCGTGAAGCGGCCCCGGGCGGGGTCGAAGTGCTCGACGGCCAGCAGCAGGCCGATCACCCCGGCCTGGAGGAGCTCGTCGATCGACACGGAGCCCGCGTAGGCCCGCCGGGAGAGGGTGATGACCCATCCGAGGTTGGCCGAGATGAGCCGGTGCCGGGCGTCGAGCCCGGCCCGAATGGCCTCTCGCACCCGCAGCTGACCCTCGCCGTCGCCCGGGAGCACCACGGCCGACGCCGCCCGCCGCCCGGCCCGGATGGCGAGTGCGAGCGCCCGCTCCTCCTCGGCCGAGAGCAACCCGGCGCGGGTCATCTCGGCGGCGTAGGAGGCCAGGGTGTCCGCGCCGTCGCGCTCGTAGGTCAGGGTGCTCTCGTCGTGGTCGTCGGCGCCGAGGCCGAGGTGCGGGTGGTCGGCGTCAGGATACTGTCCGTGGTCGCACGCGGGCGACAGCCAGCTGGTGCCGCGTCACCCCCGCTACCGCTTGTCGAGCGGCACGTAGGGGCGCTCGTCGGGGCCGATGTAGAGCTGGCGGGGGCGGGCGATGCGCTGGTCCTGCTCGAGCAGCTCGAGCCAGTGCGCCAGCCAGCCCGACGTGCGCGGGATCGCGAACAGCACCGGGAACATCTCGATCGGGAAGCCCATCGCCTGGTAGATCAGGCCCGAGTAGAAGTCGACGTTGGGATAGAGCTTGCGCGAGGTGAAGTACTCGTCGGACAGCGCCACCTCTTCGAGCTTGAGCGCGATGTCGAGGAGCGGGTTCTTGCCGGTGATCTCGAACACCTCGTCCGCGGTCTGCTTCACGATGCGGGCGCGTGGGTCGTAGCTCTTGTAGACGCGGTGTCCGAATCCCTGCAGGCGACCGTTGCCCTGCTTCACGCTCGCGACGAAGTCGTCGACGTTGTCGAGCGACCCGATCTCGGTGAGCATGCGGATCACCGCCTCGTTGGCCCCACCGTGGCGCGGCCCGTAGAGCGCCGCACACGCCGCCGCGCAGCAGGAGTACGGGTCGGCGTGAGCGGACGCGACGGTGCGCATCGCCGTCGTCGAGCAGTTCTGCTCGTGGTCGGCGTGCAGGATGAAGAGCACGTCGAGCGCGTGCGCCAGCTGCGGGTTGGCGTCGAAGCGGGGCTCGGCCACCTTCCACATCATCGACAGGAAGTTCGCCGCGAAGGGAAGCGAGTTGTCGGGATAGACGAAGGGCATGCCGACGCTGAAGCGATGGGCGGCCGCAGCCAGCGTCGGCATCTTGGCGATCAACCGCAGCACCTGCTTGTAGCGGCTCTCGGGGTCGTGGATGGCCTTGGCGTCGAGGTAGAAGGTCGACAGCGCGGCCACCGCGGAGACGAGCATGCCCATCGGGTGCGCGTCGTAGTGGAAGCCCTCGAGGAACCGCTTGCGTACGTTCTCGTGGATGTACGTGTGGTTCGTGATGTCGTGCACCCACTGCTCGTGCTCCTTCTGGGTGGGGAGCTCGCCGTGGATGAGCAGGTAGGACACCTCGAGGTAGCTCGACCGTTCGGCCAGCTGCTCGATCGGGTAGCCGCGGTAACGAAGGATGCCGGCGTCACCGTCGAGATAGGTGATGTGGCTCGCGCACGCCGCCGTTGTCATGAGCGCCGGGTCGTAGAGCCACACGCCGGGCAGCAGCTTGCGCCATTGGGCGGCGTCGATCCCACCGTTCTCGATAGGGATCTCGATCGCTTGGCCCGTCCGGTTGTCGGTGATCGTCACTGAGTCAGGCACGCGCGCGACGTTACTGCTGCTTCTGGTGCCGGTAGACGCTCGTGTCCCGCACCTCGAAGCCCAACTTCGAGTAGAGCCGGTGGGCGGCCTGGCGCGACGGCCGGGACGTGAGATCGAGGGAGCGGGCGCCCGCGTCGCCGGCCAGGCGAACGGCCTCGGCCGTGAGCGCCTCGCCCACCCCCCTGCCCCGGGCCGCCTCGTCGACGATCACGTCCTCGATCCAACCCCTGACCCCGGTCGGGATGCGGAACAGAACGAGCGTGAGCGTGCCCACGATCGCCGTCGGCGGGTGACCTTCACCGGTCTCACCGGGCAGGCGCGCGACCAAGAGGCGGGTCGTGGGGGAGGCGACCATCTCGGCCAACTCGGTCTCGCCGATCGGGGCCGCCGACTGCGACAGCTGGGGGACGAGGCGGGCGAGGGCCTCGAGGAGCGCGGGCGTGACCTCGGTGGCTTCCTCGACCGAGACCGCGGTCAAGAGAGCTCGGGTACCGGCTCGGGCGGCGGCGGGCCCACGTAGCGGGCGCTGGGTCGGATGATCCGGTTGTCGGCGGCCTGCTCGAGGATGTTGGCGCACCAGCCGATCACGCGGCTCGACGCGAAGGTCGGCGTGAAGAGGTCGCGCGGCAGGCCGCAGCGGTCCATCACCACGCCGGCGTAGAACTCGACGTTCGCGTACAGATGGCGGCCGGGCTTGAGCTCGGCCAGCACGTCGACCACCGTGCGCTCGATCTTCTTGGCGAACTCGACCTTGTCGCCCCCGATGCGCTCGGCCACGCCCCGGAGCATGAGCGACCGTGGGTCGTCGGTCTTGTAGACGCGATGGCCGAAACCCATGATGCGACCGCCGTGCTCGACCGCGTCGCGGATCCACGGCTCGGCGTTCTCCGGCGTGCCGATGGCATCGAGCATGTCGAGGGCGCGGCTGGGCGCGCCGCCGTGCAGCGGCCCCGAGAGCGCGCCGATGGCACCCACCACCGCGGACCCGAGGTCGGCACCCGTCGACGTGATGACGCGCGCCGTGAACGTCGACGCGTTGAAGCCGTGGTCGATCGTCGAGATCTGGTACTGCTCGACCGCGCGTGCGAAGTCGGGCGGCGGCTCCTCACCGGTGAGCATGTAGAGGTAGTTCGCGGTGTAGGAGAGATCGGGGTGCGGGTCGATCGGCTCCTCGCCCCGGTTGAGCCGGTACAACGCCATGATCAGGGTCGGGATGACGGCGCACGTCTGCATCGCGTTTGCTCGCAGCGTGGCGTGGTCGATGTCGAGGCTGGCCCGGAAGTCGTCGGCGTACGCCACCAGCGACACGGCCGAGCGCAGCGCGTCGAGGGGGATGAAGTGATCCCCTGCGCGCGCGATGGCGGGCAGCAGTCCCTTCACCGATTCGGGTACGGCGCGGAGGGGCTTGATCTCGGCGATGAACCGGTCGCGCTCCTTCGCCGTCGGCAGCCGTCCGTCGAAGAGCAGGTGCCACACGTCCTCGAGCGTGCGCTTCTCGCAGAGCTCCACGGCGTTGTACTGGCGGTAGTGGTAGAAGCCTTCCTGGCCGCGCACGTCGCCCACCGAGGTCTCGGCCACGACGACACCCGCCAGTCCCTTGGGCACGTCCTGCAGCGCGCCCTCGACCGGCCGGATCTGGCTGATGCGCATCAGGTCGCGCATCGACACGATGCCGACCAACGTCTCGCCGTCGACGACCGGGATGTGGCGGTAGCCGTGCTCCGCCAGGCTCGTCCAAGCGTCGGTGACCTCGACATCGGGCGCGACGACGTCGGGATCCTCGGTCATCCACTCCGAGACCTTGGTGGCGCTCGGGTCGGCGCCGGCCGCGGCGATCTTCACCAGGTCGCGCTCGGTGAGGATGCCGATGGCGCGACGGCCGTCGACGACGACCACCGACCCGACCTTGCGGTCTCGCATGCGGGCGGTGGCCTCGGCGATGGTCTCCGAGGGCGCCGCCGTCAACGGATCACTCGTCATGACGTCGGAGACGAGGCGGACCTTCGCACCATTCATGCTCGGGAGTATATGACCGCGAGAACGCGTTCTCCCATGACGCCCCGAGCGAGGCACGCCGCAGGTCATACGCACTTCACGAACGCGGCACGCGATCGCCATCGACGCGAAGCCGGGCCGACACCCGGCGTCCGTAGCCTCACGCCCATTACTCCCCTCATCCGCTTCATGTCCTGGATGGTGGCGATCGGGAACGGCGGGGCGGCAGCCAACGCCTGGCACGCGATCGAGGAGCGGGCGCAGGCCGACGCCGCGGTCGACGCCCTGTGCGCTCGCGTGAACGTCGCGCAGTCGGTCAGCACGCAGTCGGGCGACACCCAGTCGGGCAGCACGCAGTCAGCCAGCACGCAGTCGGGCAGCACCGCCCCGTCACGCGCCGCCTGACTGCCCGTAAGCTCCCCTGCACCGTCGGAAAGGGGAGCCCGTGGTCACCGAAGAGGACGTGCGCGCCACCAGCCGTCGCCTCCGCGACGTGGTGGAGCCGATCGCGGCGAACGTGTACTTCGCCAAGGAGGCCCAGGAGGCGTACGGCGAGCTCGGCCTCGGCTACATCCCGGGCTGCTTCTGCAGCCGGTCGGCGTGCATGGGCCGCGTGCCCGGCGAGGCCGTGGTGAGCGCCTTCGGCGTGTTCAACCCCGACGTCGTCGTTCCCGCCATCGACGAGGGCAGGGCGAAGACCGATGTCGAGTCGTTGCTCGTGGCCCGCGAGCGCGGGGCGACCGCGAGCCTGGAGCGCATCCTCGGAGGCCCGCCCGACGGCGCGGCGCGTGCCACCGAGATCCTGCGCCGGGCGGCCGACGCGGCCACGTGTGAGGGGCATCCGCTGTTCGCGGGGCTCAGGTCGCTCGGCTTCCCCGGATCGGCGACCGGCGACCTCTGGCGGGCTGCCGACCTCGTACGGGAGCACCGCGGCGACTCACACACGTGCGCGTGGGTTTCGCACGGCGTCGATGCCACCGAGATCACCCTGCTCACCGAGCTCTGGTGGCGCCTTCCGTTGAACAGCTACGTGCGCACACGCGGCTGGACGAGTGAGCAGACCGACCGTGCGATCGATCGTCTCCGCGAACGCGGGCTGGTCGAGGGCGACGGCTTCACCCCCGCAGGCCAGGAGCTGCGCGCGTCCATCGAGGAGGCCACCGACCGGCAGGAGAGGGCCATCGTCACCGCCATCGGCGACGACGCCGACGAGCTCTTCGCGTTGCTGACGCCGTGGTCGAAAGCGATCGTCGACTCGGGCGGCTACCCTGCCGACCCCAGCAGCCTCACGCGAAGGTGACCGACGCCGTCGGCGGCTGGCAGGACTCGCACCAGTAGACGCGCCGCGCCCCCTCGCCCAGCTGGGCCGAACGGATGGGCTGACGACACCGGTGACACGGCCGGCCCGTGCGCCGGTACACCCAGGTGCGTTCCGGGCCCTTCCCGAACTCACGCGCGAAGCCTTGCCCGGGCTGGAGGTTGGCGCGCATCAGCGTCACCGCGGTGCTGACGAGCGCGTCGAGCGCGTCGTCCGTCAGGTCCGAACGCGTCGTGAACGGGTTGATGCGACGCAGGAACAGCGCTTCGCAGCGGTAGATGTTGCCGATGCCCGACACGACCTGCTGGTCGAGCAGCAGCTCGCCGACCGCGAGGTCGGAGGCGCGACGTGCGGCGCGCCGGCGGACCTCGGCCCGGTCGAACGGCTCGACGAGGACGTCGGGGCCGAGGCGCGACAACGACGGGTGCACGCGCTCGCCGTGCGCGGCGAGCAGCTCGACGACCGGCGCGCTGAAGCACACCGCCACGCGGTCACCCGCCTCGAGCACGATGCGCGCCTGCCACTCCGGCTTCCGCCAGCGCTCGCCGGCGCGGTACACGTGCCACGAGCCGGTCATCTGCATGTGCGTGTGCAGGACCGAGCCCGAGTCGAACCGCACGAGCAGATGCTTGGCCCTCGCCTCCACCGCCTCGATCCGCTGTCCCACCAGCCGCGCGACCGGCAGCCCCGCCACCTGCGTGCGCCCGCCCGTGACCTCGCGCCCGCGGAGCCAGTGGTCGAGGCTCCGCGCGGCCCGAAAGATCGTGTCGCCCTCAGGCATACCGCGGCGTTCGAGGGGGATCAGGCATACCGCACGAGGCCCTTGGGGGTGGGGACGAAGCCGGCGGCGCGCAGGAGGGGCTCGAGCTCGGTCGGGAAGCGCTCGAGCGAGAGACGAGTGAAACGGCCCTCCGCGACGAGGCCGCCGAGCGCCGTCACCGCCTGCGGCTCCCACGTGCCGTCGAGCGCGCGCAGGGCAACGAGCCCCCGACCGCCCTTCTCCACGTACAGCGAGGCGAGACCGTCGACGAGCACGACGAACGCCCCCGCGGCGCGCTGGGGACGCGCGCCTTCCGTCTCGGGCCAGGCCAGCGCGACCCCATACGGGTTCGCGGGGTCGGTCGCGGCCAGCACCACCGCGCCCGGGAAGCCCTCGGGCACGCCGTCGCGGAAGGCGCGCAGCCGGTCGACCGCACCGGGAAGGGCGAACTGCGCGCCGCCGAGGCCGGTCACGAAGTAGCCCCGACGGATGCGTCCCGACTCCTCCATCGCCCGCAGCACCGGGTAGACGGCCGCGAAGCCGCCGGCCACGCCCTCGCCGCGCGCCGCCGCGCGCGTGAGGACGCCGTGGCGGTCGAGCAGCACCCCCGCCAGCGCGGCTGCGGCCTCGGTCGGGCTCACCGCGTCCCGGTCGCCGAGCTCACGCGTGAGCAAGGACCAGCGGCCCTGCGCCCGGGGCGGGCCGAGGACGGTGAGCGAGCCGAGACGCGGGCGGCCCCCGCGCGCCTTGCCGCCGGCGCGTCGCTTCGCAGACAGCGCGCGTACGGCCGCGAACGAGTCGTTGGTGACCTCGCCCGCCCACACCAGGTCCCAGAGGGCCTCGAGCGTGCTCGCGTCGGCCTCTCCGGTCAGCTCGCGGAAGAAGCACGCACCCCGTTGGGACAACACGTCGCGCAGGCGCTCGTGCTCGGGCGCCTCCGGTCGTTCGACGGGAACAGGCACGAGGCGCGGCGCGAGCAACGGCGCCCGGTCGCGCAGGAACAGCATGACCTTGCCGTCGTCGCGGCCCAGCGGGCCCGCCCCCGCCCACAGCACCTCACCCGCGGCGAGCAGCTCGTCGAGCAGCCGGGGCGAGTAGTCGCGCAGACGCGCGCTCAGCACGTCGCGCTCGAGGCCGCTCGCGGGGATGGCGACGCCCTGCAGCTGACCCACGACCTCGTGGAGGCGGTCGACGGTGCCCGACCGCGACCCCACGCCGTGCCAGGCGGGGAGGAAGCGCGCCAATGCCTCGGCCTGGGTGGGCTCGACCTCGCGCCGCAGTGCGGCGAGCGAGCGCTGGCGCAGCTGGCGCAGCACCTCCGCATCGCACGACTCGCGGTCGGAGCCGTCCGGGCGGAACTCGCCGCGCAGCAGCGTGCCCGCTTCGACCAGCCCCTCCAACACCTCGTCGACGCGCTCGGTCGGCAGGCCGAAGCGGTCGGCGGGCTCCCGCGTGAGGAACGGCCCGTGAGTGCGGGCCCATCGACGCACCAACTGCGTGAGCGCGTCCGCGGCGGGCTCGAGGAACGCGTCGGGAACCCCCCGGGGGATACCGATGCCGAGCGCGTCACGGTAGCGGCCGGCATCCTCCACCGCGATCAGGCGATCCTCCCCGGCGATGCGGACGGTCACGGCCCGGCGGGTGCCGGTGAGCTTCTCCGCGAAGTCGTCGGTGGCCCGGGCCCGCAGCTCGGCAGGCGTGAGATCGCCCAGGCGCAGCAGCAGGTCGTGGGCTACGTCGACCGTGTGGGCCCACCGCCGCTCGTCGATCGCCTGCAGCTCGTCCTCGAGCGACGCCAGCGCGCCGGGGTCGATGAGCTCGCGCAGCTCCTCCGACCCCACGAGCTCCGCCAGCATGCGCCGATCGAGCGTGAGCGCCTGGGCCCGCCGCTCGGCCAGCGGGGCATCGCCTTCGTACATGAACGCGGCGACATAGGAGAACGCGAGCGAGCTGGCGAACGGCGACGGCAGCTGCGTGTCGACTGACACGACGCGCACCGTGCGGGCGCGAACGTCAGTCATGAGCGACACCAGCGCAGGGAGGTCGAAGACGTCGCTCAGGCACTCGCGGTAGGTCTCGAGCAGGATCGGGAACGAGCCGTGCCGCGACGCCACGTTCAGCAGGTCGGCTGCCCGCTGGCGCATCTGCCACAGCGGCGTGCGCGAGCCGGGGCGCCGGCGTGGCAGCAGCAACGCGCGGGCCGCGTTCTCGCGAAAGCGCGCCGCGAAGACCGCGCTCGCGCCCACCTGGTCGACGACGAGCTCCTCCACCTCGTCAGGATCCAGGATCACCGAGTCGGCCACCGGCGCGTCGTCGGCCTCGGGGAGTCGCAACACGATGCCGTCGTCGCCCCAGATGGCCTGCACCTCGACGCCGTGCCGGTCGCGCACCTTCGCTTCCAACGCGAGCGCCCACGGCGCGTGGACGCGCGCGCCGAACGGTGACAGCACGCAGATGCGCCAGTCGCCCAGCTCGTCGCGGAAGCGCTCGATCACGATCTGGCGATCGGTGGGAACGACGCCGCCGGTGGCGGCACGCTCCTCCTCGACGTAGCGGCGCAGGTTCGACACCGCCCGTGGGTCGAGGCCATTGTCCGCGGCGAGCTGTTCGTCAGTGAGGTCGTCGACCACGCGGAGGAACGCGCCGACGGCGCGCCCGAGCTCGTACGGACGGCCGATGGTGTCGCCGTGCCAGAACGGCATCTTCCCCGGCTCGCCCGGCGCAGGCGTCACCACGACCCGGTCGCGGGTGATCTCCTCGATGCGCCACGTGGTCGCTCCCAGCAGGAAGGTCTCGCCCACCCGGCTCTCGTAGACCATCTCCTCGTCGAGCTCACCGACGCGCGTGCCGTCGGGCGTGAACACACCGAAGAGGCCGCGGTCGGGGATCGTGCCGCCGCTGGTGACCGCGAGCATGCGGGCTCCCGAGCGGGCCGAGAGCGTGCCCGCGACGCGGTCCCACGTGAGCCGCGGTCGCAGCTCCGCGAACTCGTCGGACGGGTAGCGCCCCGAGAGCATGTCGAGCACGCCCTCGAGCGCCTCCCGCGTCAACTCTGCGAAGGGGTACGCGCCGCCGGCCAGGCGAGCGACCTCGTCGACGGTGAGCTCTTCGACCGCGGTCGCGGCCACGATCTGCTGGGCCAGGACGTCGAGCGGGTTGCGGGGGACGCGGGTCTCCTCGATGAGGCCCGCCGTCATGCGCTGCGCGGTGACCGCGGCGAGCACGAGGTCGCCCCTGAACTTGGGGAAGATGCGGCCCGACGACGGCTCGCCGACCTGGTGCCCGGCCCGGCCGATGCGCTGGAGCCCGCTCGCAACCGACGACGGCGCCTCGACCTGCACGACGAGATCGATGGCGCCCATGTCGATTCCGAGCTCGAGCGACGACGTGGCCACGAGGGCGGGGAGCTTCCCCGCCTTCAGCGCGTCCTCGATGCCGAGCCGCTGCTCGCGCGCGATCGAACCGTGGTGGGCGCGCACGAGCTCGCGGCCCGCCAGCTCGTTGAGCCGTGCCGCCAGCCGCTCGGCCAACCGTCGGGAGTTCACGAAGATCAAGGTCGAACGGTGCTGCGCGATGAGGTCGAGCAGCACCGGGTGGATGGCGGGCCAGATGGAGGCCCGCACCTCCGGGTCGCCGGCCGCGGGCCCGCCGAGCACAAGGTCGTCACCGGTCTCGTCGCCCGAGCTGACCGGTTTGCCCAGCTCGCCCATGTCGTCCACCGGCACGATCACCTGCAGCTCGAGCTGCTTGCGCACCCCTGCGTCGACGACCGTGACCGGGCGCGGCCGCCACTCGCCGCGGGCATCGAGGGCCCGGCCGCCGAGGAAGCGGGCGATCTCGTCGAGTGGGCGCTGCGTGGCGGAGAGCCCGATGCGCTGGAAGGACCTGGGCGTGAGCCGCTCGAGCCGCTCCAGCGACAGCGCGAGATGGGTGCCGCGCTTGGTGGCTGCCATCGCGTGGATCTCGTCGACGATCACGTGCTCAACCGATGCGAGCACCTCTCGGGCGTTGGAGGTGAGCATCAGGTACAGCGACTCGGGTGTGGTGATGAGGATGTCGGGCGGGTGACGTGCGATGTCGCGACGATCGGCTTGTGACGTGTCACCGGTGCGCGTGGCGACGCGGATCGGCGTCACGTCGACGCCGTCACGCGCCGCGGCCAGCGCGATGCCGGCCAGCGGTGATCGCAGGTTGCGCTCGACGTCGTAGGTCAGCGCCTTCAGCGGCGACACGTAGAGCACACGGCACCGCTCTCGCTCCGACGGCGCCGGCGCCCGGAACAGCAGCCGGTCGAGGGCCCAGAGGAACGCGGCGAGGGTCTTGCCCGATCCCGTGGGGGCGAGGATCAGGGTGTGCTCACCCCGGCCGATGGCGTCCCAGCCCTGGTCCTGGGCGGCCGTGGGTGCGGCGAACGTCGACTCGAACCAACGCTGCGTGGGCCCGGAGAAGGGCGAGGTGGGCACGCCCGACAGGCTACGACGACCCGAATCCCTCGGTTGTAAGTAACGCGATCCGCCTAGCCGCCGGACGGCAGTACGGTCGCGAGGTGGACCACGTGCTCTGGCAGGACCGCCCCTCGCTGCGCCGGCCCGTGCTCGTCGCCGCGTTCGAGGGCTGGAACGACGCCGCGGATGCGGCCTCGACCGCCGCCCGCTACCTCGCCGAGCGCTGGGGCGGGCGCACGTTCGCCACCCTCGATCCCGAGGACTTCTACGACTTCTCCTCGACCCGACCGCAGGTTCGCCTGGTCGACGGCATCACCCGCGAGATCGCCTGGCCGACCAACGAGCTGCTTGCGGCGACGCTTCCCGGCTCGCAACGCGACGTGGTCGTGTTCCTCGGCGTGGAGCCGCAGTTGAAATGGCGCACGTTCTGCATGGAGATCGTCGGCGTCGCGCGCGAGCTCCAGGTCGAGATGGTCGTGACGCTCGGTGCCCTCCTCGCCGACGTGGCACACACCCGCCCGGTCCGCGTGACGGGCACCGCGGCCGATCCCGAGCTGGTTCGGCGCCTCGGCCTCGAGCGTTCGCGCTACGAGGGCCCGACCGGCATCGTCGGTGTCTTGCACGACGCGTGCAACCGCGCCGGCATCGCGTCGGCCTCGCTGTGGGCCGCAGTCCCCCACTACGTGGCCGCCACCCCGTCGCCGAAGGCCACGCTCGCCCTCGTCGAACGCACGACCGCGCTGCTCGCCACCCCGCTCACGACCACCGACCTCGAGATCGCGGCGGCCTCCTACGAACGACAGATCAGCGAGGTCGTCGAGGCCGACGAGGACGTGCGCGACTACGTGCAGCGGCTCGAGCGCGAGGAGGACGACGGCAGCGAGCACGATCCCATCGACGAGACGTCGCTCCCCTCAGGTGACGCCCTGGCGGCCGAGCTCGAGCGTTACCTCCGCGAGCAACGCGACGAGTAGGCGCTCGAGAGCGATGTGATGCGGCGCGATGCCGGTGGGTGTCGCGTCAGAGGCAGTCGACGCCGGCGAGCCCGCCCGAGCCGTTCAGCGCGACCCGGAGCCGTGACGCAGGGATCACCAGGCCGTAGCCCGATTGCTCTTCCGACGCGTACACGATGCCTGCCAGCCGGCCGCGGGCGTCGAACACCGGCCCACCGGACATGCCCGGCTGCGGACTCAGGGAGACGCGCATCACCGTGGCCCGCTCGTCGCGGTAGCGGCCCGCGACGTAGTCGACCACCTTGGCCCGACTGACCTCGAGTGCCACGGGATAGCCGGCGATGGTGACCGCCTCACCCCCGACCGGGTCGTGGTCGGCCAGGCGCACCGACTGCCCTGTCCGCAACTGCGTCCGCACGACGGCCACGTCGGCCTGAGCGCTCAGCTCGACGGGGCCGAACGCCACCGGGCCCTCGTGGGGTGCAACGGTGATGGCAGCCGACCCCTCGACCACGTGCCGGTTCGTGATCGTGGTGCCGTCACTGCACGCGACGCCCGAGCCCGAGTGGAGCGCGCTGTTGCCGAAGCCGACCACGCGCACGGTCGTGGCCGTGATCAGGCGTTGGGCGTCGAGTGCGCTGATCGGATCGATCGGCCCGGGCTCGACCTCCGGCGCGCCGACCGGTCCGGGGACGAGCAGCACGAGCGCGAGCACGAACAACGAGGAGAACAGAACCGCGCCCAACCTCATCGTCCGGAACGCGTTCCGCCGCAATCGTCCCTCAGCCCGCCGCCGCGTCGAGCTCGCCGAACCCCTGTCCGAGCCCGTCGATCAACCCGCGGAGCTCGGCGATCGCGGCCCGGTGGCCGGTGAGACCGATTCCCGTGCGGCCGTCGTAGGAGAGCGCGGCGACCGCCGACGCCGACCCGGCACCCGGCGCGTACGGGAACGCCTCGAGCAGTCGCGCACCCAGCAGGTAGCGGGGCGCCGCGAGCGCCTCGAACGTGATCGCGACGCTCGTGTCGTGGCTCCGCACCGCGGCGCGGAGGTCGGACTCGGACGCGTCCGTCGCGCGCACGACCTCGTAGCGGAGGTGGGACCCGACATCGACGGTCGGGCGCGCCCTACGACCGACGGCGACGAGCGCACGTCGGGGCCCTCGCAGCGCGGCCCGCGCCACGCCCGTCATCTCCGCGGGCCGGGTGGCGCGCTCCGCGAGGGTGTGCACGAGGAGCGCGGCATTGTTCGGCACCCTGCGCGCGGTCCACTGGGGCGCGTCGAGCGGTTGCGCGCGCGGCTCGTCGTCGAGGACCGCCTCGAGCGCGCCGGCCGCGCCCCGATCATGGGCCAGCGCGAGATGCGTCTTCTGCAGCACCGCCACGCGGTCGCCCTCCACCCCGTCGACGAACCAAAGCTCCCACAGAGGACGCCGCCGATCGAGCGGAAGGGTCTGGAGCCGGGCCATGAGCGCGTTCAGCTGCTCCTCGCGACCGGGCCGGGGCAGCGCGGTGAGCCGCACGTGATACGTCAGGTCGAAGCGGTCGTCGTCGACCCACACCGGCCGTCCCTGGCCGAAGGGGACGGGCTGCACCCGGCGGCGCAACGCGGGCCAGCGATGGAGGCGCCCCGCGACGTGGCTGCGCGCGTCGTCGAGCCGGAAGCGGCCGCGCTCGTCGAGGAAGGCCGCCGCCTCGAACAGGGCCAACGAGCCGACGTGCTCGGGCGAGCGTCGCGACTCGCGGCGCAGCGACGATGCGGCCCGCGCGCTGAGGCGCTCGTACCCCACGCTGCCCTCCCCCCGTCAAACCCGTGGTGCGTGCCCACCCCATGCTAGGAGCGCTCTCGCTACGTAGCCATTCCGCCGGCACGCGACCGTGCTAGCGCCGGAGGCCGTAGCCCGCGAGCACCTCGGAGGCGGCCGGGAACAGCCGGTCGAGGGCGGCGAACAGGTTGCCGGGGCGGGCGACGCGATACGCCGCGGTGGCGGCGTAGAGGCGCAGGGCGCAGTCGACGCGCGCGAGGTCGCCGAGGGCCGCGAGCGCCTCGGCGCCCTGCAGGTAGACGCCCGCGTAGTACGCCTCGGGCCGGCTCTCCCAGAACGTGACGGCCTCACCGGCGTGGCCTCTCGCGTCGGCGGGGATCTGCACGATGCGCGCCGTCTCCAGCGTGTCCTCGAACCGGCCCTCGGCATAGGTGGCGAGCCCCTCGTCGAGCCAGGGGTCGCGGCCCTGGTCGTTGCCGACGAGCGCATAGAACCACTGGTGGCCGATCTCGTGGCTGGTCGTGCGCCCGATGGTGCCCGGGCCCTGCATGGTGTGGCCGGGGTACTCGATGCCGCCCCGCAGCCCCGGAGTGATCGCAAGCGTGTAGACGGGCCACGCGTAGGGCCCGAAGCGGCGACTGAAGTCCTCGAGCACCCGGACCGCCTTGTCGAGATACGGCTGGACCGCGTCGCCCACGCCCGCGTCCACACCGACCGTCACCGCTACCGACTGCGGCACGTGCGCGGTCCCGGACTCGATCGTGAACCGGCCCACCGACATCGCGAAGTCGCGCATCGCAGTTGCGGTCCAGTGGGTGGGCCCGTCCTGAACACCGGACGCGAGCACGCTCAGGCCCGCGGGCACGGTGGCCGTGACGTCGAAGTCGGCGGTGGGAGCAGTGGACGACTCCGCGTCGACTGTCGTCGGAGCCTCGGTCGCCCATCCCACGCCCGGCTCCCAGCCGAGGATCGGGAAGAAGGAGCCGAGCCGCGCCGAGTCGCCCGAACGCGAGACGCGATCGTCGATCGTGCCCGCGAGGCGCAGCCGCCAGCTCAGGCGCACGTCGACGGCACGCCCTGCGGCGAACGTCGTCCCCCTTCCGACGACGAGCAGGGTCGGCGTCTCCCGTTCGGACGCGACCGCAGCACCGTCCACGGTGACCGTGCCGGTGTCGAGGCGGGCCCCGGCCCGGCTGAGGCGCGGGCCGTTGGGCCACAGCCGGAAGACGAGGCGATCGGTGGTGACGTCGGGAGTGAAGACAACCGCGAGATCGCCCTCCGCGATGCCTTCGCTCGGGCGCACGTCGACGCGCAACCGGTAACGGGGCCGGCTCGGGTCGGGCATGGCACGCACCGGCTGGGTCGCGCAGACGTCGGGTGCGACCGTCGACGTCGTAGCCGCCGCAGCAGCGTTCGACGTCGCGCGCGATTGTGCCTTCCGCGGGACGGCCACGCGTTCGGGCCCGGAGCACGCGGCAAGCACGACCACGACCGCCATCATCGACGTGGCGCGTAACGTCGAGACGGTGACGTCACTCACCCCGACCTGCGTCTGGCGGGCCACACCCGATCTCGTGATCGCGCTCGACGCGCGCTTCGGCGAGCCGGTCGACGCGTACGTCAACGGTTCGCAGGTATGGCTGCGCGACGACGGCCCCGGCGGCCTGACGATCGAGTGGCGGCTCCATCCGGCACCGGGCTACCGGCGCCCGGCCGAGATCGACACGTACGAGGTGTTCTCGACGACCGCACACGCGCTCGCCACGGGCGCTGGGCTTGCCGCACCTCTCGACGCGCTCTGGGAGGGGTTGGAGGCGTTCCCCGCCTACGGCGACGAGATCGAGCCCGCGGTGCTCGCCAGCGTCGCCACCGACGCGCTCGGGCGGGCGCCCGACGCCGCGGGTGTCGTCGATCATGAAGCCATCGGGCGCGAATGGGAGCGCGCGGCAGGACACGCGTCGATCGTCGACATGCTCTTCGCCCAGCTGCTCGGCTAGCCGTCGCTGCGCCACATCGGTGCCCGTGGCGCGTCGAACAACACGTCGACGTGCTCGCCGCGCAGCGCGCGGAAGGCGTGTGGTCCCCAGCGCTCGGCGCCGGCGAGCGGCCATGGCAAGGCGTCCTCCGCGAACCAGCCCACCTCGGCCGTCTCGAGCGGATGCGCCTTGAGCTCACCGCCGAGGGCGCGGCAGTGGAAGACCAACGAGTAGAGCGGCACGCGCGTGAACCCGAGCCGGAGACCGTCGAGCACGGCGATGAGCCGCAACGGCTCGATCTCGATGCCCGTCTCCTCGAGCACCTCTTTCACCGCCACCTCCGAGGCCGAGTACCCCACGTCGGCCCAGCCGGTCGGGTAGAGCCACACCCCCGAGTCGGACCGCTGCACGAGCAGCAGCTCGCCGTCGTCGTTGCCCACCACCGCGCCCACCGCGACCTTAGGCGTGACGTAGCCGGCCACGCCCTCGCCCACCAGCTTCAACCACTCCTCGACGAGCACCTCGGCTTCCAGCTCGTGGCCGGCAGCGACGCGGATATCAGCCGCCACCTTGAGCACCTCCTCGAAGCGCTCCTGCTCGTAGAGGCTCTGTGTGAAGCCGAGGCCCGTGCGCGCGATCGCGGACAGCGACTCGCTCCAGCGCAACAGGTCGTGGGCGCTGACCGCTTGCGTGGCGTCGTCGGGTTCGCCGGAGCTCACGCCCCGAGGCTATCCAGCGCCACGGTAGGGTCGCCGCCCATGGCAGCGGCCGTGGTCACCGAGAGCATCGAGCGCCGGTTCGACGACACCATGGCGGTCGACGGCGTCGATCTCGAGGTGCGCGAAGGTGAGATCTACGGGTTCCTCGGCCCCAATGGCGCCGGCAAGTCGACCCTGGTCCGCATGCTCTGCACCCTGCTGCTCCCGTCCGCAGGACGGGCGCTCGTGCTCGGGCACGACGTGGCCACCCAACCCGGCCAGGTCCGTCTGCGTATCGGGGTCGCGCTCCAGGATGCGGCCCTCGACGACCGGCAGACCGGCCGCGAGCTCCTCACGCTGCAGGCGCGCCTGTACGGACTCCACCGGGCAGAGGTGGACGAGCGCGTGGAGCACGTGCTGCGCATCGTCGACATCGGAGACGCGATCGACCGCCGCATCGGCACCTACTCGGGGGGGATGAAGCGTCGGCTCGACCTGGCCGCCGCACTGGTGCACAACCCCGACGTGCTGTTTCTCGACGAGCCGACCACCGGCCTCGACCCCGCGAGCCGCGCCCTCGTCTGGCGCGAGGTGCGCCGGCTCAACCAGGAGCTGGGCATGACGATCTTCCTCACCACGCAGTACCTGGAAGAGGCCGACGAGCTCGCGGACCGGGTCGGGATCATCGACCACGGCAAGCTCGTCGCCGAGGGCGCGCCGGACGAGCTCAAGCGCGCGATCAGCGACGACGTCATCGTGGCCCGCGTCGAGGGGGCGGGCGACGACGTGATCCAGGCGCTGTGCGCGATCGACGGCGTCGATCAGGTCGACGTGCACGGCGAGGAGCTCACCGTGCGAACGGCGAACGGCGCGGCCGCGGTGAGCCCGGTGGCTGTCGCGCTCAGCCGCGACGGCGTCAAGGTGCACACCCTCACCCTCCGCACCCCGACGCTCGACGACGTGTTCCTCGAGCTGACGGGCGGCCACATCGACCACGGCCACATCGACAACAAGGGCGACGGAGACCCGACCTCGTGACCACCACCGCCCTCCCCGCCGCGCCGCCGGTCGTGCGGGCCCGTCCCGCGGGGTTCCTGAGCGACATGCGCACGGTGGCCACCCGCGCCCTGCGGGCGGTGCCCCGCGAGCCGGAGTCGATCATCCCCGCGTTGATCGTTCCGGTGTTCTTCTACGTGGTGAACGTCGGTGCCCTGTCGAAGGTGAGCCACAACGCGTACGGGCTCGACTTCAAGGCCTTCCAGGTGCCGGTCGCGATCATCTTCGCGGTGACCGGCATCTCTCGCGCGTCGACCCTCGTCACCGACATCCAGGACGGCTACTTCGACCGGCTGTGCGTCACACCGGTGCGCCGGCTCGCCTTGCTTCTCGGGCTCATGGTCGCCGACGTCGCGGTCGTGATCGCGCTCTGCATCCCCGTGTTGTTGCTGGGCTTCGCCTACGGCGTCCGCTTCGAGACCGGGCCCATCGGCATGCTCTTGTTCCTGCTCATCGCGGGCGCGTGGGGCCTCGTGTTCACCGGGTTCCCGTACGCCATCGCGCTCAAGACCGGCAACCCCGCCGCGGTCAACAGCAGCTTCATCCTCTTCTTTCCCTTCGCCTTCCTCACGACCGCGTTCCAGCCCAAGCAGGCGCTCAGCGGCTGGCTCGCCACGGTGGCCACGTACAACCCGGTCACGTACCTCCTGTCGGGCCTGCGCTCCCTCGTCAGCGAGGGCTGGGACGGGATGGAGCTCCTCAAGGCCGCTGCCGCCATCGCCGCCGTCGGCGCCGTCAGCATCTCGCTCGCGCTGGCCGCGCTGAGGGGACGCGTGCGCCGGGGGTAGAGATGGGACAATGTCGCGATGGCGGTACGCAAGGACTGTCGTCACTACTCCAGCCGCACGCTGCCGACCGGTGAGCAGGTCGAGCGGTGCCGGGTCGACGCGAACCAGGCCGTTCCGTTCGCGTGCCCCGAGGGCTGCCTCTTCTTCGAGCCCCGCGCCATCAGCGGGGCGGGCTGGACGCAGCCGCCCGACCGGCGCTCGTAGCCGAGCCACGGCCAACGCTTCGGCTTCTTGGTGCGCTGAACCACCGTGACGGTGGGTGACTGCACCAAGAAGCGATCAGGGCGTACGGAGGAGGTCGGCGAGGTGGGGGAAGAACGACGAGCGGGGAAGCACCTCGTCGCAGCCGGCCGCGCTCGCCGCCTCGAGCAACGCCCGCTCGGTGTGCCGGCCGAAGCCGATCACCCGCCTGCCCCTCAGCGCGGGCAGCACCTCGAGCACGCCGGGGCGCATGAGATCGACGACCACGACGTCGCCCGGCGCGTCCACGAGCGCCTCGGGGTCATCGACGAAGACGACGTCGCCGGCGGCCGCGACCTTCGACCGGTCGATGAGGTCGGGCACGTAAGCGACGACGGTCATGGGCACGACTCCCGCCGGCGCTGCAAATGCGTGAACGCCTTCGCCGCACCCCACGCCAGACCGACGTCGGCGAGCTCGGGCGACACGTCGGCGAAGTTGGCGGGCGCGAGGTCGTAGTCGTCGTCGGGGAACAGACGCTCCTGCGACTCGTCGCGCACCACAGGGGGTACGCCTGCGGCCCGGAGCACCTCGGTGGGGTACCGCACGGCCCCGCGCAGGAGCGACAGGGGCGTCGTGCGTTGGTCGTCGATGTCGAGCGCCAGGAGGTCGCGCACCTCGGCGCCGACCTCGGTCGCCGCCCGCCGTCCCGCCTCGGTGGCAGCCGCACGCACGTCGTCGTCGACCCGACCGTGGAAGGCGATGGCGAGGCGTGCGACCGACCGCTCCACCCACCCGGGGAGCGCCTGCTCGATGGCCTCCGCGAGGGGAATGGCGGTGCTTTCGACCACCGGCGGCGTGAGATGCTCGTCCATCAGGATTCGAGCTTTGTCGGTGTTCGAGGGCGTCGTCTACCACTGCCATGCCGTCGACCCCGCCAACCCGTGCCGTCCGACGCTCGAGGTCGACGCGCTCACGCGCGACGGCGACCTCGACGCCGGCCCGCTGCTCGTCACCCTCGCCGACTACGCGCGCATGGCCGGTGGAGCGGACGCGGTCGCGCCGTGCCTCCCAGCGCTGAAACAGAAGGGCCGGCTGGTCGAGTGGATGGGCGTGCTGCACGTGTCGTTCCCGACCTGGACGACCACCTCGTGAGACGGGTCGAGCCCGGCCCCGGGCAGGAGTCCGTCTGGGACTACCCGCGCCCACCCCGCCTCGAGCCATCCGACGCGCATGTGGTCGTGGAGCTCGAAGGGGTCACGATCGTCGACACCACCGCGTCGCAGCGCGTCCTCGAGACGAGCCACCCACCGGTGTTCTACATCCCACGAGCCGACATCGCACCCGGCGCCCTCGTCAGCGCGGAGCGCCGGACCTGGTGCGTGACGGCGGGCGGGCGCACCGAGCCGGACGCGGCATGGACCTACCTCGAGCCCATGCCCGGCTACGAGCCGCTCGCCGGACACGTCGCGTTCTACGCCAGCCGCATGGACGCGTGCTTCGTCGACGACGAGCGCGTCGAGTCACAGCCGGGCGACTTCTACGGTGGCTGGATCACGACGCGCGTCGTCGGCCCGTTCAAGGGCAGCGCCGGCACCTACACCTGGTAGCCAGAGCCCACCCCTCAGCCTTCGACCACGTCACCCAGGCGGTCGACCTGGACACCGGCGTCCTCCAGCCAGTCGACGGCGCTCTCGACCGCGACGTCGTCGCCTGCGAGCTCGCAGATGATCCAGCCCATCTTCTCCTCGACGTTGGCCCGGCGGATGTTCGGCAACACGTCGAACTCGCGGACGAGCCGGCCGAGCAGCGGCTGCTTGATGAGGTGCTCAGGAAAGGTGAGCTTGACCCTGAGGTTCACGGGGGGCCTCCGGCGCGGGAGAGGGGTCAGAGGGCAGCGTTCAGGTTGCCAGACCGAAAGCCCTCCAGGTCAAGTGTCACGTAGCGGTAGCCGCTCGCCTTCACCGCCGCGACCACCTCGGCGCGCCGCTCGATCGCGGTCATGAGCGCCCCCGGGTCGAGCTCGACGCGGGCGACGTCGCCGTAATGACGCACGCGCAGCTGTTCGAAGCCCAGGGCACGCAGCGCCGCCTCCGCCCGTCCCACCCGACCGAGCACCTCGACGGTGACCGGTGTGCCGTAGGGCAGCCGGGACGCGAGACACGCGGCCGCGGGCTTGTCCCAGGTGCGCAGGCCGAGGGCGCGAGACGCGTCGCGCACCGCTTCCTTGGTGAAGCCGGCCTCGACGAGCGGGAACACCGCGCCCCGCTCGGCGGCCGCGTCCTGCCCCGGGCGGTGGTCGCCGAGGTCGTCGACGTTCGTGCCGAGGACCACCGTGGCACGGTCGGCGGCGGCGAGCGGCGCCACGACGTCCATCAGCTCGGCCTTGCAGTGGTAGCAGCGGTCGGGACCGTTGGCGACGTATGCGGCGCGCGCCAGCTCGTCGGTCTCCACCGCCGTCCAGCGCAGGCCCCACTCGCGGGCCAGCGCGGCGCAGTCGTCGCGCTCGTCGGGGGCGAGCGACGGTGACACCGCGGTGACCGCGTGCGCGCGGGTGCCCAGCGTGTCATGCGCGACCCATGCGAGGAACGCGGAGTCGGCGCCCCCGCTGAACGCCACCGTGACCGCGCCGAGGTCGCGGAGACGTCGCCGCAGTCGTACCAGGTCACCCATCCACGACCTCCAGCCGGATCCGCTTGTTGCCCTTGCCCTTCGACTCGGTCTTGACCACCTTGATGCGGCCCACCTCGTCGGTGCTCCGCACGTGCGTGCCGCCGTCCGCCTGCTTGTCGAGCCCGACGATGTCGACCACGCGGATCTCGGTGACCGACTCCGGGATCAGGTTGACCTTCGTGCGGATCAACGCGTCGTCGGCGAGCGCCTCGTCGCGTGGGAGAAAGGAGACCTCGATCGGACGCGCCGCGGCCAGCTCGGCGTTGACCAGCTGCTCCACCCGCGTCGCGAAACCCTCCGGCAAGGGGTCGAACTCGAAGTCCATGCGCGCCGCCAGCTCCTCCATGTTCCCGCCGGTGACGGCCTTGCCCCACTCGTTCCAGATCACGCCGCACAGCACGTGGAGCGCCGAGTGCGTGCGCATGAGCGCGTGGCGCCGGCTCCAGTCGACGGAGCCCTCGACCTCGTCGTCGACCGCGGGCCGCTGGCCGTCGCCGCCGAGCGTGTGCCACACCACGTCGCCCTCGCCCTTGCGCACCTCGACGACAGGGAGGCCGGCCAGCGTGCCCGTGTCGTGGGGCTGGCCGCCGCCGGTGGGGTAGAACGCGGTGCGGTCGACGGCGACCGCAGAGTCACGTGCGTCGGTCACCCGGGCGGTGAACGTTCGCAGGTAGGCGTCGCGCAGGTAGAGGAGCTCGGTCGCCACGGAGGCAGGCTACGCGCTCAGATCGCCGCCCAGGTACGCCTCGCGCACCGACGGATCGGCCAGGAGCTTCTGAGCCGAGTCGGTCTTCACCACCCGTCCGGTCTCGAGCACGTAGGCGCGGTGGGCGCGCTGCAGGGCCTGCGCCGCGTTCTGCTCCACGACCAGGATCGTGGTCCCCTGCGCGTTGATCTCGCGGATGATCTCGAAGATCTGGGTCACGAGCCTGGGTGCCAGCCCCATCGACGGCTCGTCGAGCAGCAGCACCTTGGGCCCGGCCATCAGCGCCCGGCCGATGGCCAGCATCTGCTGCTCACCGCCGGACAACGTGCCACCCGCCTGCCGCTCGCGCTCACGCAGGCGGGGGAAGAGCTCGAACACGCGCTCGAGATCGGCGTTGTACGCCTTGCGCCCGCCCCGGCGCGCGTACGCGCCCATCTCGAGGTTCTCGGTGACGGTCATGCCGGGGAAGATCCCCCGGCCCTCCGGCGCCTGGCAGATCCCCAGCTCGACCCGTTGGTGCGCCGGCACACCGCTGATGTCCCTCCCGTCGAAGACGACGCGCCCCGAGCTCATCGGGACGACGCCGGAGATCGTCTTGAGCGTCGTCGTCTTGCCCGCGCCGTTGGCGCCGATCAGGGTGACGACCTCGCCCTCCGCGACGGTGCACGACACACCCTTGAGCGCCTCCACCTTGCCGTAGTGGACACGGACCTCGTCCAGCTCCAGCAGGCTGGTCACGCCGGGGCGCCGAGGTACGCCTCGATCACGCGCGGATCGCGCTGGACCTCCGCGGGCGGTCCTTCCGCGATCTTCTGGCCGAAGTCCAGCACCGCGATGCGGTCGCACACGTTCATCACCAGGCCCATGTCGTGCTCGATGAGCAGCACGGTGAGGCCCGCGCTGCGGATCTGGCGGATCAGGCCGATCAGCGCCCGTTTCTCCGACTGGTTCATCCCGGCCGCCGGCTCGTCGAGAAGCAGGACGCTCGGACCGGTGGCCATGGCCCGGGCGATCTCGAGACGGCGCTGGTCGCCGTAGGGGAGGTTCTGGGCGACGTCGTCACGCCGGTGCGCGATGCCGACGAACTCCAGCAGCCGCATCGCCTCCTCCCGACCCTCGCGCTCCTCCCGGCGGTGGCGGGGAAGGCCCAGCAGCGCACCGGGAACGCTCGTCTGATGCCTGGCATCGGTGCCGACCTTGACGTTCTCGAGCGCGGTCATGTTCGCGAAGAGGCGGATGCTCTGGAACGTGCGCCCGACGCCCGCCTCGGTGATCCGGTGGGGGCGCTGCGCGGTGATGGGCCGGCCTTCCAACAGGATCTCGCCGCTCGTGGGGCGGAGGAAGCCGGTCACGCAGTTGAACACCGTCGTCTTGCCCGCCCCGTTGGGCCCGATGACGCCGAAGATCTGGTTGCGGCCCACCTCCAGTGAGACCCGGTTGATCGCCACCACCCCACCGAACTCCATGCGCAACGCACGCAGTTCGACGACGACGTCGGAGGTTGCGGTCCGCTCGGCCTGCGCGCCGGCCAGCAGCCCCGCGACCTCCTCGTGCGCACCCTCGCCGGTGGCGGCGACCTCCTCGGTGGCGGCGGGCTCGGGTGTCGCCGCCGCGACCGTCTCCTCCTCCACCTCCACCGACTCGGCCGGCGTGGCGGTGGCGCCCATGCCGGTGCCGCCGGCGGACCCCGCCAGCTCGGCGGCGCGCTGCCGGCTCGGAATCAGGCCCTGGGGCCGGAAGATCATGATGACGACGAGCGCGAAGCCGAAGAGGAACACGCGGTACTCGGTGATGTTGCTGGCGTTCGCACCGATCAACCAGTTCAGGAACTTCGTGATCCTCTGGCCCGCGGCGGCGTCTCGTAGGTACTCGGGGAGAAAGGCGATGGCGAAGGCACCCGCGATGACGCCCGGGATGGAGCCCATGCCGCCGAGAACGACGGCGGCGAGGATGATCACCGACAGGAAGAACGGAAAGTTGTCGGGCGAGATGAAGCTCACCCGGCTGGCGTAGATCCAGCCGCCCAGTCCACCGATCGAGGCACCGATGGCGAACGCCCACAGCTTCATGGTGAAAGTGTGCACGCCCATCGACTCCGCGGCGTCCTCGTCCTCACGCACCGCCGCCCATGACCGACCGACCCGCGAGCGGTTGAGGCGCACGCTGGCGATGATCGCCAGCAGGATCGCGGCCAGCACCACGTAGTAGTAGGGCAACGGGTCGCCCTTGAACTCGACGCCGAGCACTTCCGACGGGTGTGGGATCGCGGTGATTCCCCGCGCCTCGCCCAGCGACGCGCTGTTCTGGGCCACGATGCGCACGATCTCGCCGAAGCCGAGGGTGACGATCGCGAGGTAGTCGCCGCGAAGGCGCAGCGTCGGGCCGCCGAGCACGACACCCGCAACCGCCGCCACCAGGATCGCGAGCGTGACCACCTCCCACGCGTTCCACCCGGACGAGGTCGTGAGCTTGGCGGTCGTGTACGCGCCGACCGCATAGAACGCCACGTACCCCAGGTCGAGCAGTCCTGCGTAGCCCACCACGATGTTGAGGCCGAGCGCGAGCAGCACGTAGACGCCGACCGGGAAGAACAGCACGCTCTGCCAGCGCGTGGAGATCGTCGCCGGGTACGCGACGACGAACGCGGCAACCGCTGCGAACACTGTGATCCGCAGCGCGAGACCCTGGCGGTCCCACCAACGGGCGACCGGCGCCACCATCGAGAGCCTCACGCGCGCGCCTTGCTGAGGCTCTCACCGAGGATGCCGGTCGGACGGAACATCAGCACGAGCACGAGCACGGTGAACGCGAACACGTCCTTCCACTCGCCGCCGAGCACGGTCGAGCCCCAGTTCTCGAGCAGACCGAGGAGCAGGCCGCCCAGGAACGCGCCCCGGATGTTCCCGATGCCGCCCAGCACGGCCGCGGTGAACGCCTTGATGCCCGGAAGGAAGCCGATGTTGTAGCGCGCGCTCTCGAAGAACAGCCCGAACAGAGCACCTCCCGCGCCGGCCAGCATCCCGCCGAGCAGGAACGTCAACATGACGACCCGGTCGATGTTGACGCCCATGAGCGCGGCAGTGCCCGGGTCCTGGGCGGTGGCACGGATGCCCCGTCCGAGCCGGGTGGTGGCCACGAAGCGGTCGAGCGCCACCATCAGGACGACCGCGGCCACGACCACCAGCACCTTGTCGGTGCGGACGCTCGCCCCCTCGAAGTTGAAGAGCTCGTGGCGTTCGAGCACGCGAGGGAAGCCCAGCTGGTTGCGGCCGTAGCGAAGCGCGAACAGCTCCTGTAGGAACAACGAGATGCCGATCGCGGTGATGAGAGCCGCCAACCGCTGAGCGCCGCGCCGCCGCAGGGGCCGGTAGGCCACGCGCTCCATCACCACCGCGGCAGCACCCGACGCGGCCATGCCGGCCACGATCATGACGAGGACGGTCAGCACGAGCGCGCCACCGGTCTTCGCGGGGTCGCCCGTCTCCATGCCGATCGCGTGCAGGCCGAACAAGCTGGCGAACACCCCGATCATGAAGATCTCGGAGTGGGCGAAGTTGATCAGGCGCAGCACGCCGTAGACGAGCGTGTAGCCCAACGCGATCAGCGCGTACACGGCGCCCAGCGTCAACCCGTCGACGGTCTGGGGCCAGAACTGGTCCTTCAGGCAGCTGACGCAGAAGTTGATGGTTGGCTCCTCATGCAGACGGAGGGCGCAGTTGCGCCCTCCGTCGCTGTACCCGCTCGACTCCCGTGCTGCCTTACAGAAGGGTCGCCGTCGACCCCAGCAGCTCGATCTTGCCGCTCTTGATCTCGAAGAAGAACACGTCGGTGCCCTTGACGTTGCCGTTCTCCTCGAAGCTGATCGTCTTCGAGATGCCCTGGTACGACGTGATGCCCTCGACGTAGTCGAGCAGCGTCGGACGCGACGTCTTCCCGGCCTTGATGCCCGCCAGGAGGATGCCGGCGGCGTCGTAGCCCTCCGACGAGTACGTGCCGGGGTCCTTCCCGGTCGCTGCCTTGTAGGCCTTGGCGAACTCGCCCAGCTTCCCGGGCGAATCCGTGGTGGCCAGGTTGCACGCGCAGCTGATCTGGGCGCCGTCGGCGCCCGCGCCGCCGGCGTCGATGAAGCCCTTGTCGAGCGTGCCGTCGCCGCTCACGAAGGTCGCGGTGACGCCGCCGTCGGTGAGCTGCTTCTTCAGCCGTCCGGCCTCGGCGTAATAGCCGCCGTAGTAGATGACGTCGGGCTTCAGCGACTTCATGGAGTTCACCGCGGCGGAGAAGTCCTGGCTCTTCGGGTCGATGGCGGCGTTGCCGATCGTTCTCACGCCGGCCGCCTCCCAGGCCTTCTGCGTGCCCTCGGCCAGCGGCTTGCCGTAAGCGGTGTTGTCGTGGATGTACGCCGCGGTCTTGGCCTTGAGCTTGTTGGCGATGTACTTGCCGGCGCTCGCGCCCTGCACGTCGTCGTCGGGAACGAGGCGGTGGAAGACCCTGCCGCCCGGGACGGTGCTCGGGATGTCGGCGGCAGTGGCCGAGGCGCTGATCATCACCAGACCCGCGTCCTCGAGCGGCTTGAGCACGGCCTTGGTCTCACCCGAGAACGCCGGGCCGACGATCCCGATGATCGTCTTGTCGTCGATGAACTGGTCCTTCAGGGTGGAGGCCTGGTCGGGCGATCCCTGGGTGTCGAACTCCTTGAGCTCGACGTTGACACCGGCCTTCTTCGCCGCGTCGACGGCCACCTTCGCGCCGTTGCGGATGTTGATGCCCAGGTTCGCGTTGTCGCCCGTCAGCGCGCCGACGAAGGCGATGGCGACGGCCTTGGCCGCCGGTTTGGTGGTGCCTCCGGTCGACGCCTTCTTCTTGTCGCTGCCGCAGGCTGCGGCCACCACCACGAGGACTGCGAGGAGTGCGATGACCCGCCAGCGGGTCCGGGGGGAACGGCGCATGCGAGACGCTCCTTCGTGAGGATCAACGTCGTTTTTCGAGCGGCGTTCACAATACGTCCATCTTCGCCCGCCGGGGCGACATCCTCAGCCCAGGCCCACCCGCGCCAGCACCTCGTCGACCGGGGCGACCAGCCCGGTGATGAACGCGCCGAACTCCGCGTAGACGGACGACGCGGGGTCGAAGCGCATCTCGTAGACGCACTGCTTGAGGTCGACCGGGTCGGTCGCGAAGAGGGTGACGCCCCACTCCCAGTCGTCGAGCCCGGTGGACCCGGTGATGACCTGGAGGATGCGCCCCGCGTACTCGCGGCCCTTCTTGCCGTGGCCGTACATCAGCTCCTTGCGAGCGTCGAACGACAGGGAGTACCAGTTCTGCCCGACCTCCCGCCGTTTCGACATCGGGTAGAAGCACAGGACGGTCTTGCCCTCCGGCGGCAGCTGCGGGTGGAGCCGTGGCTCGCGCATCTCGGGCGGCATTCCCTGCGCGTACTCGGACACCTCGGTGAGCGACACGTAGGAGTCGGCCACCTCGAGGCCGGCGGCGTGCAGCTCGGCCTGCAGCTGCTGCAGGCGCCACAGGTCGGGGCCCAACGCCATGAACCCGAGGTCGGCCTTGTGCCCGAGCACCGCGAACGACACGACCTGATGGTCGTCGGCCTGGCACGCCTTCACCGCGGCCGCGATCGCCTCCGCGTCCGCGCCGGGGCTCGTCTTGCAGAAGAGGTGCAACACACCCCACCCGACCGAAGGCGCCACAGGTTCAGTCACAGCGAGAGTCTACGGTCCGCCCCACGCCAACCGAGTCGGCCCCGGCTTCTTGGTGCGCTCGACCACCGCGACGGTGGTTGAGCGCACCAAGAACGCGCTTTAGAAGTCCTCCATGCCCCCGCCGGGCATGGCGGGCGCACTCTTCTCCTCGGGCTTGTCGACGATGACGGCCTCGGTGGTGAGGAAGAGCGCGGCGATCGAGGCCGCGTTCTGCAGCGCCGACCGCGTCACCTTGGCCGCGTCTATCACGCCGGCCTTGACGAGGTCCTCGTACTCACCCGTCGCCGCGTTGAGGCCTTCGCTCGCCTTCTTGAGGCCGCGGACCTTCTCGACCACGACGCCACCTTCGAGCCCGGCGTTGACCGCGATCTGCTTCAGCGGCTCCTCCAGGGCCCGACCCACGATGCGCGCACCGGTGGCCTCGTCGCCCTCGAGCTTCTCCGCCAGGTCGCGCAGCTTGGTCTGGGCACGCAGCAGGGCGACGCCGCCGCCGGGCACGACCCCTTCCTCGACCGCGGCCTTGGTGGTGGAGACCGCGTCCTCGATGCGGTGCTTCTTCTCCTTGAGCTCGACCTCGGTGGCCGCGCCGACCTTGATGACGGCCACGCCACCCGACAGCTTGGCCAGCCGCTCCTGCAGCTTCTCCCGGTCGTAGTCGGAGTCGGTGTTCTCGATCTCGGCCTTGATCTGGTTGATGCGGCCCTTGATGTCGGCCTCGTCGCCCCCACCCTCGACGACCGTGGTCTCGTCCTTGGTGACGGTGACCTTGCGGGCCTTGCCCAGCATGTCGAGCGTGACGTTCTCGAGCTTGAGGCCGACCTCCTCGGAGATGACCTGGCCACCGGTGAGGATCGCCATGTCCTGCAGCATCGCCTTGCGGCGCTCACCGAAGCCTGGGGCCTTGATGGCCGCGCTCTTGAACGTGCCGCGGATCTTGTTGACGACGAGCGTGGCGAGCGCCTCGCCCTCGACGTCCTCCGCGACGATGGCCAGCGGACGCGCCGACTGCATGACCTTCTCGAGCACGGGCAGCAGGTCGCGCACGGCCGAGATCTTCGAGCTCACGAGCAGGATGTAGGGGTCCTCGAGGACGGCCTCCATGCGCTCGGGGTCGGTGACGAAGTAGGGCGAGATGTAGCCCTTGTCGAACCGCATGCCCTCGACGAGGTCCATGTCCATGCCGAAGGTCTGCGACTCCTCGACGGTGATGACGCCGTCCTTGCCGACCTTGTCGATGGCCTCCGAGATCATCTGGCCGATCTCAGGGTCGGCGGCCGAGATCGAGGCGACCTGCGCGATCTGCTCCTTGGACTCCACGTCGACCGAGACGGCCTTGATCGCGTCGACCGCTTCCTCGACGGCCCGCTCGATGCCCCGCTTGAGCGACATGGGGTTGGCGCCCGCGGCCACGTTGCGCAGGCCCTCGTGCACCATCGCCCACGCCAGCACGGTGGCGGTGGTGGTGCCGTCGCCGGCGACGTCGTCGGTTTTCTTGGCGACCTCTTTGACCAGCTCGGCCCCGATCTTCTCGTACGGATCCTCGAGCTCGATCTCCTTGGCGATGGAGACGCCGTCGTTGGTGATCGTGGGCGCCCCCCACTTCTTCTCGAGCACGACGTTGCGGCCCTTGGGGCCGAGGGTGACCCGTACCGCGTCGGCCAGCTGGTTCATGCCACTCTCGAGCGCCCGCCTGGCCTGCTCGTCGAACGCGATGATCTTCGCCATTGCTGCTTCCTCCACGTGGTCGCGATGGGGTGGACGCGATTAGCACTCTCAGGTGCCGAGTGCTAACAGCAAAGCACTCCGCGGAGCGAACTGCAACCTGGGCGGCGCCGCCGGCAGCGCGGGGCGCCCGCTAGTAGCGGACGGGCCGGGGGCGGTTGAAGGCGGACTCCAGCCGGTCGAGCAGCTCGGCCTTCTGGAGCTCGGCTTCCCGCTTCTTGCGCAGCGCGTCGGGCGCGGTGTGGAGGAGCTCGTCGAGCTTCCGGGCCAGCCGGTCGGGCTCGAAGGGCTTGGTCATGTACTCGTCGGCGCCCAGCTCCCAGCCCCGCACGAAGTCACGTTCCTCCACCTTGCAGGACAGGATCATGACCTTGGTGCGGGGCGCCAGGTCGCGCTGGCGGACGGACTTGAGGACGCCCCAGCCGTCGAGCTTCGGCATCATCAGGTCGAGCACCATGCAGTCCGGGGCATGGTCCTCGAGGGCGGTCAGGGCCGCGTAGCCGTCGGCCGCCTCGCGGACGTTGAAGCCCGCCCCCTCGAGGGTGATGCGAAGCATGGTGCGAATGTCGGCGTCGTCGTCCACGACGAGTACCTCGGCCATGAGGGAAGGATCGGCGCGGTCGGCGTCGGGGTTGAGCGCGGCGGGGTGTGCCGGCCTAGCCGCCGGCGACGGCAGGCACGATCGAGACGATCTCGCCGTCGGCCACCGCGGTCTCGAGGCCCTCGAGAAAGCGAACGTCCTCGTCGGCCACGAAGACGTTCACGAAGCGCCGCAGCTTCCCGGCGTCGTCGAAGAGGCGCTCGCGGAAGCCCGGATGGGCGTGCTCGAGACCCTCGAGCACCGCGCCGACCGTGGCCCCGTCGACCTTCACCTCGGACGACCCGCCCGCGAGGTTCCGCAACTGCGTAGGAATGCGCACCGTGGCGCTCACTCAAGCTCTCCGCTCAGAGGGCCGCTCGGGCCCCGTCTCGATCGCTGCGCTCACTCGACTCAGTCCTCCTGATCGTGGATGGCGGCGAACGCCTCGAGGGTCGGGGCGATCGTGGCCGTCGGGCCGACCGCCGGCGCCACGGCCTCGATGGTCTTGAGGCCCGTGCCGGTGACGTAGACGACGACCCGCTCGTCGGCCCGCACCACGCCTTCCGCCGCCAGCTTCGCCAGACAGGCGATCGTCACGCCGCCCGCGGTCTCGGCGAAGATCCCCTCGGTACGGGCGAGCAGCAGGATGCCCTCGACGATCTCGTCGTCGGACACCGAGGTGAGCGCGCCACCGCTGGCGCGCACCGCGTCGAGCGCGTAGATCCCGTCGGCGGGGTTGCCGATGGCCAGCGACTTGGCGATGGTGTCGGGCTTCACCGGCTTCACGTGGTCGGCGCCCTCGGCGAAGGCGGTGGCGACCGGCGAGCAGCCGTCGGCCTGAGCGCCCGACACCCGCACCGCGGGCGGCTCGTCGAGCAGTCCGACCTTGGCCAGCTCTTGGAACCCCTTCGCGATCTTGGTGAGCTGCGAGCCCGACGCCACGGGAACGACCACGTGGTCGGGCGCCTGCCAGCCCAGCTGCTCGGCGGTCTCGAAGGCGAGGGTCTTCGACCCCTCGGCGTAGTACGTGCGCAGGTTGACGTTGACGAAGGCCCACGTCGGGTGCTCACCGGCGAGCTCGGCACACAGACGGTTGACGTCGTCGTAGCCGCCGTCGACCGCGATGAGGTGAGGGCCGTAGACCGCAGACGCCGCGACCTTGGCCGCCTCGAGATCGATGGGGATGAACACGTAGTGCCGCATGCCGGCCCGAGCCGCGTGGGCGGCGACCGAGTTGGCCAGGTTCCCCGTGGACGCGCACGCGGCGACCTTGAAGCCCAGCTCGCGCGCCCGGCTGAGGGCGACCGCCACGACGCGGTCCTTGAACGAGCCGGTGGGGTTGACGGTGTCGTTCTTCACCCAGAGCTCGCCGAGCCCGAGCTCGGCCGCCAGGCGATCGGCGCGGATGAGCGGGGTGAAGCCCGTGCCCAGGTCGACCGAGCCCTCGGCCACCGCGGGGAGCAAGTTGGCGTAGCGCCAGATCGACAGCGGGCCCGACGCGATGCTCGCCCGGGTCGTCGCGGCGCGGATGGCCTCGTAGTCGTAGCTGACCTCGAGCGGCCCGAAGCACCATTCGCACACGTGGAGTGCCTCCGCCGGGTACGTGTGCGCGCACTCACGACAGGCGAGTCCTTCGATGAACGACACTGCGCCTCCTCATCGATCGGGCATTGGCACCTGGTCACCCGACGCCGTGAACTTCGTGGCGTCACATGACTGGTTGCCGCGGCGTCATCGGGCCCGTCCCTCAACCGCTCTGGATGATGGACTCAATGAAAGCAGTGCCGGCGGAGCCCGTCAAAGCAGTTCCGTGCGAACATTGCGCATGGCCTCGTCCCCGGCCGCTGAGGCCCTCTCTCCGCTTCCGGCCGCTGAGGCCATCTCTCCGCTCCCGGCCGCTGAGGCCATGCCCGCAGAGGCGTAGGTGTCGCGCGCTCCCATGCTGCGGACCTGGCACCACGCCGAGTTCCCCGAGGCGCGGCTGCGGGCGGCCAAGCGCGGGCGCTCCGTCTCGGTGTGCCTGCCCGCGCGAGACGAAGCCGCGACCATCGGCTCCATCGTGCGCGTCTGTCGCGACCTGCAGCCGCTCGTCGACGAGGTCGTCGTCGTCGACGACGGATCGACCGACGACACGCGGGTGGTGGCGTCGGCGGCGGGCGCGCGCGTGGTCGCGGCCAGCGACGTGCTCCCCGAGTGCGGGCCCGGGAGCGGGAAGGGTGAGGCGCTGTGGAAGTCCATCCACGCGGCCCACGGTGACCTGATCGTGTGGTGCGACGCCGACGTGCGCAACTTCGGCCCCCCGTTCGTCATCGGACTCCTCGGCCCGCTGCTCACGAGCGACGAGGTGGGCTTCGTGAAGGGCTTCTACGATCGGCCGCTCGACGGCCGGGCCGGCGAGGGCGGCCGGGTCACCGAGCTGGTCGCACGACCGCTGATCTCCATCCTCTTCCCCCACCTCACGCCCGTCCTCCAGCCGTTGGGGGGTGAGTGCGCGGGCCGTCGCGAGGTGCTCGAGCAGGTGCCTTTCGTTCAGGGCTACGGCGTCGACCTCGGCCTGCTCGTCGACGTGGCCGGGCGCTTCGGGTTGAGCGCGATGGCGCAGGTCGACCTCGGCGAGCGCGTCCACCGCAATCGCCCCCTCGCGGAGCTCGCGCCACAGGCCGAGGCGATCATCGCGACCGCGCTCACGCGCGCCGGCCTCGCCGTGGCCGTCGAGGTCGACGAGCGGCCACCGATGATCGAGGTGCCCGCGTACCGCAAATCGGCTTGAGGGTGCGCGTCCTCTACGTCGACGTCGACGGCACCCTCGTGGGCCCGGGCGGCGACCTGCTGTGGGACGGCTCGACGCGCACCGTCGCCGCGCTACTGCGGGCGCGCACGGCCGGCCTCGAAGTCGTCCCTGTCACCGGTCGCGGCCGCGTGCAGGTCTTCGAGCTGTGCCGCCTGCTCGGGCTTCCCCGCGGCATCGGCGAGCTCGGGTGCGTCCATGTCGAGGGACACGAGGTGCGCTACGAGCTCGGCGACTTCCCGTTCGTAGGGCGGACGCCGGTCGAGGCGATGCACGACGAGGGAGCGATCGCGTTCGTCCTGCAACGTGGCGGGCTCGAGCCGCACGAGCCGTGGAACGCCGGACGCGAGGCGACCTACCTCCTCCGAGGTCGGGCCGAGCCCGACGCGGTCAATGCCGCGCTGGCGGCCGCCGGCTTGGGCTGGTGCCGGTTGGTCGACAACGGCCTCCTGCGGCGACACGGCGACGGCGTCGTGGGCGCGTTCCACCTCGCGCCGGCCGGTACGGGCAAGGCGGCGGGTGTCCGCATCGATCGCGAGCGTCATGGCATCGCAATGCGCGACACCGCCTACATCGGGGACGCGGCCGCGGATCTCGAGTGCGCACGCGAGGTCGCTCAGTGCTGGCTGGTCGCCAACGCCGAGGTTTCGCGCGAGTGGCCGCACCGCACGACCGGCGCGTTCGGCGCAGGTGTGGCCGAGCTCATCGAGCTCCTCCTTCGGGACGCGTGAGGCGCTCGCGGACGACGGTCTCGACACACGCGAGCACCTCGGTGCGCGCCCGGTCGTCGCCGAAGCGATCCACCAGCGACACCACATCGATGTTGTCGGGCAGGTCATCGACGTAGACGTCGCCCGCCACGACGAGCACGGGCACGCCGGCTTCGCGCGCCAGCTCGGTGACGCCGCCGACCGCCTTGCCTCGGAACGACTGCTCGTCGAGAAAGCCTTCGCCGGTGACCACCAGGCGGGCTTGCGCGATTCGGTCGGCCAGCTGGAGCGCTTCGGCCACCACGTCGAACCCGGGCACGAGCGTCGCACCCAGCGCGGCCAGGCCCCCGGCGAGACCACCGGCCGCGCCCGACCCCTCGAGCCCGGTGACGTCGACGCGGTGATCGCGCTCGTACACCTGCGCCAACCGCTCGAGCCGTCGCTTGAGCAGCGCGACCTGAGCAGGCGAGGCTCCCTTCTGGGGGGCGAACTGCTCGGCCGCGTCGACGAAGCGCGTGGTGACGTCGCAGGCCACGACGACGTCGACCCCGCGCAGCTGGCGCGCACCGAGCGCGCTCACCGCACCGAGGCCGCCGTCGGTCGAGGCCGAGCCGCCGACGCCGACGATCACCCGACGGGCACCGTCGTCTATCGCCGCCGCGATGAGCTGGCCCGTGCCGAACGTGCTGGCGCGCAGCGGATCGTTGTGCTCGGGCCCGCCCGCGAGGACCAGGCCCGACGCGCGCGCCATCTCGACGACGGCGCGACCGTCCTCGACCCGCCACTCGGCATCGACCGGCGCGCCGAGCGGGCCGCGCACCCGCGTGGTGCGCGGCCGGCCGCCGAGGGCCTCGAGGGTGCCCTCGCCCCCGTCGGCCACCGGCGCGCGGTCGCACACCCAGCCCGCGGCCTCGGCGGCCCTCGCGATCGCGTCCGCGACGTCGATGCCCGAGGCCGTCCCCCGGAACTTGTCGGGGGCGGCGACGACGGTGCTCGTGACCCCCGGCCGGGGCATTGCGTCGGCCATGCCCGTATGGTGGCCCGGATGGAGCCGGTTGTCGTGGCGTCGAACCGCGGGCCCGTCTCGTTCTCCTACGGCGACGGCGGCGAGTTGGAAGTCAAGCGTGGTGCAGGCGGGCTCGTGGCGAGCCTCGCGCCACTCGTGCGCGACACAGGCGCGCTCTGGCTCGCGGCGGCCATGACCGACGCCGACCGGGAGATGGCCGAGTCGGGCCCGGTCGACGTCGAGGGCTTCCGCTTCCGCTCGCTCGCCATCGAGCCGGACACGTACCGGATGGCGTACGACGTGATCTCGAACGGCACGCTGTGGTTCCTGCACCACGGCCTCTTCGACCTGGCCCGCCGGCCTCGCATCGACCGGCGTTGGCGCCTGGCATGGGACGCGTACCGGGCGTACAACCACC
Organism: Actinomycetota bacterium; assembly: GCA_005888325.1. Lineage (NCBI taxonomy): Bacteria > Bacillati > Actinomycetota > Actinomycetota bacterium. The sequence goes on along the minus strand of VAWU01000028.1, from coordinate 64,031 downwards.
GGTTCGCGCAGGCGCTCATCGACGAGGCCCCGGAGGGCGCAACCGTCCTCGTGCAGGACTATCACCTCGCCCTCCTGGGCACCTGGCTCGCACAGCAACGCAAGGACCTTCGTGCCGTGCACTTCACCCACATCCCGTTCTGCGACCCGGCGGCGTTGCGCATCCTCCCCACCGACGTGGCCGAGGAGCTGCTGGTCGGCATGGCCAGCCACACCTCGTGCGGCTTCCACGCGAGTCGCTGGGCCGACGCCTTCGAGGCCTGCTGCGGCGACGTGCTGGGCTGGAAGCCCTCGACGTTCGTTGCACCCCTCGCGCCCGATCACGACGACATCGAGGCGGTGTCCGCGTCCGACGAGTGCGCCGCGGAGGGGCGCTGGCTGGCCGACCAGATCGGCGATCGGGCGCTGGTGCTGCGCGTCGACCGCATCGAGCTCTCGAAGAACCTGTTGCGCGGCTTCCTCGCGTTCGACGACCTCCTGCGCACCCGGCCCGAGTGGCGGGGCAAGGTCGTCTTCGCCGCGTTCGTGTACCCGTCACGCGAGGGTCTGCCCGAGTACCTGGCCTACCGCCAGGAGGTGGAGACGCTCGCCGAGCAGGTCAACGCCACCTGGGCGACGCCCGGATGGGAGCCGGTGCTTCTCGATACGAGCGACAACTTCGCCCGATCGGTTGCCGCGCTGAAGCGCTACGACGTGCTGCTCGTCAACCCGGTGCGCGACGGGCTGAACCTGGTCGCCAAGGAAGGACCGCTGCTCAACGAGCACGACGGAGTGCTCGCGCTCAGTCGCGAGGCCGGCGTGTGGGAGGAGCTGCGCGACGCGGCCCTCGAGATCAACCCCTTCGACGTCGCCGGCACGGCCGATGTGCTCGCCGCCGCGCTCACCATGACCGCGTCGGAGCGCGCCGAACACGCGCGCGGGTTGCGCGAGGTGGCGTCCGGACGCACGCCTCGCCACTGGCTCGACGATCAGCTCGCGGCAGCCGCCGCGGGCTGAGCCGTTCGAGGAAGCTCAGCCGTTCGAGAGGCTCAGCCGTTCGAGCAGCTCCATCACGCCGGTCGGTCCTGCGACCTGCACGTCCGCCCGTTCCAGGAGCGCGGCCGGGGCCTCGGCGCTGCGCACGCCCACGCGCAGAGCGAAGAGCCCGCCGCCCTCGAGCGCGTCGAGCGCGTCGAACGCCGCGAGATCTCCCTCGTCGTCGCCGAGGAAGCACGCGGCGTCCAGGCCCGCGGCGAGCTCGCGCACCACCGACCCCTTGTCGCGCTCGATGGGTGGGCGCAGCTCGAAGCAGAGGCGCCCGGGGTGGACGACGAGTCCGGTGCGACGCGCTTCGGCGTCGACCCACGCGCGCGTGCGCTCCTCGCGTCCCGGCCAGTTGCGGTAGTGCAACGTCACCGAGAGACCCTTGGGCTCGACGTCGACGCCCGGACCGTCTGATGCTTCGGCGCGCGCCGTCACATCGGCGACGATCGGACGCCACGTACCCGCGCCCTCGGCTTCTTCGACCTCGGTGCCGCGCAGTCGCTCGAGTCCGTAGAGCCCGAAGAGCACGAGACCTCGCCCGCCGAGGTGCTCGCGCAGGAACGCGACCGGTCGCCCGGAAACGACGGCGACGGTGCGATAGAGGTGCGCGAGACGGCCGAGGACGTCAGCCGCGCCCTGCACCGGACGAGCTCGCGCGGGATCGTCGACGATTGCCGACAACGTGCCGTCGAAATCGCACAGGATGCCGGCGCGGTCGGGACGGGCGAGAAAGGGAGCGAGCAGGACCGGCAGCGGATCGGGCGACGCCACCCGACGGGTCTACTTGAGCCGGCTGGTGAGATCGGTGCCGGCAACCACGATCACGTTCGCGCCGCGCAGCTCGACCGCCTTGACGGGCGGCGCGACCGCCTGCACCGCGGTGGGCGGCAGCCCGAGCTTGGCGGCCACGTCGACCGCGTCGGCTTCGTAACCGGCGGTCGAGTAAACGACCGATGTCGTCACGCCCTTGGTGGTCGAGTCGACCGGCGACAGCACGTTGAAGCCCGACTTCTTGAGCTCGTCGCCCACGCGGGCGCCGAACTTGTTGACCCCGGTGCCGTTGGCGGGAAGCACCTTCACGTCGGCCGGCGGGCGGAGCGCCGGTGTGGACGCGGCCGTGGTCGTGGTGACCTCGGGCGCGGCCGCCGTCGTCGTGGTCGTCGCGTTCGCCCCGGACGCCACCAGGCTCTGGGCGAAGGGGTCCTTGCCGTCGTCGAACGTGTTCAGCAGGACCACGCCGAGGATCACGGCGATGGCGAGGAGCAGCGCGCCGCGCAGCATCGCTCCCCCCGCCGAGCGCCCGAAGGAGCCGTCGTCCGCGGCGTGCCGGCCGGGGCTCACCGGCCGAGTGGTTCGCCGGCCGAGCGACCCTCGAAGCGGGCACGCCTGCGCCGGTCGCGCAGGCGCCGCAGGCGCCGCACCACCAGCGGGTCGTAATCGACGGCGTCAGGCGACTCGAGGAGCGCGCCCAGGACCTGGTAGTAGCGGGTGGCCGAGAGGTCGAACCGCTGGCGGATGGCCAGCTCCTTCGGACCCGGCTCGGCCCACCACGACCGCTCGAAGTCGAGGATCGCCCTGTCGCGCTCGGAGAGTGCCATCTCCGGCAGCCTGCCCTCCGAGACGGTGACTTTCAAGCATCCCTCCCTGCCGGCGGGGGTTCCCGGCACGCGGCACAGCATTGCACGGGCGCGGCTCGGTAGGTGAGCCTCACCCCTACATGGGCTCCCGCCCGTAGACGGCGCCCAGCCCGGCGGCGTAGAGGGGCAGGAGGAGCCGCGCCGAGTTGAACCACTCGGCCCAGATCGACGCGCCGAGGAGCGTGGCGAGCGCGGCGAACGCCACACCGACCCAGGGGAGCAACCCGTCGCGGTGTCTGCGCACGGCGACCGCGACGGCGATGGCCGCGGCACCGGCCAGGACGACGGTCAGCACGTCCATGGCCTTCCAGCGCTCGAGCTGACGGAACATCTCGACGAACGGCGCCCCGACGTCGCCCTGCGCGCGCAGCGGCCACAGCGACTCACCGAACCGGGCGTGGGCCAGCGCCACCCAGCCGAGCCATGTGGCGAAGGGGATCACAAGCACCGCCGGAGGCCGGCGGCGACCGACGAGCTCCACCACCGCGCACGCAGCGGTAACGAGCAGCATCGACTCGCGGCCCAGCCCGGCGAGCGTGAAGCATGCGACGGCGAGGTACCGGTTGTCGCGCCGCCAAGCGAGAAGCCCTACCAGCGCGAGGCCGAGGGCGAGGAGCTCGGGCGTGAGCGAGTACAGCACCGCCAGCCCGGCCGGCGAGGGCACGATCAGGAGCGCGAGCCACGGTCGCGTCAGAAAGCCCGCGAGGGTTCCCGTCGCGAGGCCGGCGCCGAGCACGGCGAGGACCGCCATTGCCATCGCGACCCGGCCGGGGTCGCCGCCCGACAGGGCCCACGACAGATAGCCGAGGAGAGGGCGTTGCGCGCGATAGGCCGCGTCGAAGCGGCCGTAGCGGAAGACCTCGGGATGCGAGAGCGACGGATCGCGGGCGAGGGCGGCGAAGACCTGGCCGTCGCCCGCGACGAGCATGGCTTCGAGCGCGCCGCGCGGTTGGTCGTACTCCGTCACGAGGGCCCGGAGCTGCCGCGGCGCAGTGCGCTCTGCGTTGTGGGCGAGCCCGACGATCAGGACCGCCGCGACGAGCATCCCGGCTACCCCGGTCGCAAGACAGATGACGCCGGATGTGGTCCGCACGCGAGCATCCGCGGGGAAAGAGAGGATGGTCGTCGAGCGTATCGGCCGGCCCGATCGCCGGAGCGCATCGCACGCTCGTCCGCCGGCCGGTGGCCTGCCAGTCATGAGAGGCGCGGCGCCGGTGATGACAAACTCGCAGCTGGAAATGCCCGAGTAGCTCAGTTGGCCAGAGCAGGCGCCTTGTAAGCGTCAGGTCGTGGGTTCGAGTCCCACCTCGGGCTCTCTATGCGGCTACTGGTGGACACGACGCCTCTGCGGGTGTCGCGCGACTTTCGAAGGCTCTGGGTCGGCCAGGCGGTCTCGTTCGTCGGCAGCATGATCACCGTCGCCGCGCTGCCCTACCAGGTGTTCCACCAGACCGGGTCGTCGCTGGCGGTGGGGCTGCTCGGCCTGGCGCAGCTGGGACCGCTGCTCGTCTTCTCGCTCGTCGGTGGCGCGTTCGCCGACAGCGTCGACAAACGACGGCTGCTGCTCGGCGTGACGGCGGTCTCGGCCGGGTGCTCCGCGCTGCTGGCCGTGAACGCATCACTGGATCGGCCGCAGCTGTGGTTGCTGTACGTCCTGGGCGCCGTCGCGAGCGCGGCGTTCGCGGTCAGCTTCCCGGTGCTGCGCTCGCTGCTTCCCCTCTTGTTGGACGAAGAGGTGCGTCCCGCCGCGTTCGCGCTGCAGTCGACGTACGGGTCGTTCGGGATGATGGCCGGGCCCGCGGTGGCGGGTGTGATCATCGCCGGCCTGGGCCTCACGAGCGCCTACGTCGCCGACGTCTTCACCTACGGGATCGCCCTCGTGGCCTTCCGGGGGATCGCGCCGTCTCCACCCGTCGTCGGTGCGGGACGCGCGTCGACCACGTCTGTGCTGCAGGGGGTTCGTTTCCTCCGCGGTCACTCGGTGATCGTCAGCGTGTTCAGCATCGACCTGCTCGCGATGGTGTTCGGCATGCCCCGGGCCTTGTTCCCCGCGCTCGCGGTGCGATTGGGTGGCGGGCCGAGGCTCTACGGGCTGCTGCTCTCGTCGGTGGCGGCCGGCGCGTTCGTCGCGTCGCTGACGAGTGGGTGGACGACCCGTGTGCGCCGCCAGGGCCGCGCCGTGCTGCTCGCCGTCGCCGCATGGGGCGTCACGATCGCGATCGCGGGACTGACGCGCGAGCCGTTGCTCGTGCTGGCGATGCTCGCCGGCGCGGGCGCGTCCGACATGATCTCGGGCGTCTACCGCTCCACCATCGCCGCGGACCTCACGCCGGACGATCTGCGCGGCCGGGTCAGCGGGGTCGAGATCGCGGTGTACGCCGGCGGCCCGGTGCTCGGTGACGTCGAAGCCGGTGTGGTGGGCGGCCTCGCGGGTGTGCCGTTCGCGATCGTGTCCGGGGGCGTGGCGTGCGTGCTCGGCGCCGCGCTGTTCGCCGTCCGGGTTCGGCCCTTCGCCCGCTACGAGCGGCCGCAGAGATCCGACCCGGCGAAGCAGCGGTTGCAGCTGTGAGCACGCGCGTCTACCTCGAGGTCGGGTCCAGGAAGGTGTTCGCCTGCGCGCTCGACTGGCCGGGTTGGTGCCGGTCGGCCAAGAACGAGGACGACGCGCTGCACGTGCTCGCCGACTACGCCGGCCGCTATGCGCCGGTCGCGGCGACGGCCGGCGTGCGCTTCCCGAAGTCCGCCGCCGCCGGCTTCGACGTCGTCGAACGGCTCGAGGGGTCGGCCTCGACCGACTTCGGGGCGCCCGGCGAGGTGCCGTCGGCCGACCGAGCGCGGCTCACGAAGGCGCGGGCCGAGCGGCTCGCCGTCCTCGTCGAGGCGTCGTGGAAGGTGCTCGACCACGTGGTCGCCGGCGCGCCGCCCGCGCTGCGCAAGGGGCCGCGGGGAGGCGGACGCGACCGCGACAAGATCGTCGATCACGTCATCGGCGCGGAGGTCTCCTACATCCGCAAGCTCGGTCTGCGGTTCCGGCAACCGGCGATCGATGATGCCAACGGAGTAGCCGAGGTCCGTCACGCCGTTCTCGACGTGCTGCGCGCCGCCCGTGCCCCGGCGCCCGACCTCGAGAAGGGCTGGCCCTACAGCTACGCCGCCCGCCGCATCGCCTGGCACGCGCTCGACCACGCGTGGGAGATCGAGGACCGGAGCGAGTAGGCGACGCGGCGGTTCACTCCGTCTCGCGGCGCTCGCGCGCCACGGACGCGGCTTCGACGTCCTCGACGCTCCGTAGCACGTGGACTCGATCGAAGCCCTCCTTCCGCAGCGAGCCCATCGAGCGTCGCAGCGCGCCGCGCTGGCTGCGCAGCACCGAGAGCCCGACGGCACGGTCGGCTCGGAGGGTGTTGCGCCGCGCACACACCCCCTCCGAGAGATCGAAGACGATGGCCACCAGCTGCACGTGGTGCTCGCGCGCCAGCGCCACGAGCGAACGGCGCGCGAAGGGCTGCACGTTGGTCGCGTCGACCACGGTCATGCGTCCGGCCGAGAGGCGCTTGCCCGCGATGAAGTGCAGCACCTCGAAGGCGTCGTCGGTCGACGACTGGTCGCTCTCGTCGTCGGCGACCAATCCCCGGCAGACATCGGACGAGATGACCTCGGTCGGCAGGAAGTGGCGCGCCGCGAACGTCGACTTGCCCGAGCCCGACGCGCCGACGAGGGCGACGAGCGACGGGTCGGGGATCGCGATCCTCACCCCGGGAGCACCGGGCCGCTCAACGTGTGTCCGTGGCTTCGATCATGATCGAGCCCGACCCCCGTTCCAGACGATTTCGGCGGTTCGACACACTACGGTTCGCGCCGTGCCGGTCGTCGCGCGAGGGGACCTCAGGCTCTACTACGCAGAGCGGGGCCCGGCGCAGGCCCCGCCGGTGGTCCTCCTCCACGGCCTGTTGCTGTCGTCGAGGACCATGGAGCGGTTGGCCGCCGGCCTCCCCGATCACCGGGTGTACCTCCTCGACCTGCACGGTCACGGCCGCTCCACGCGCCCGCGCGACGCCGATCGCTACTCCATCGACGAGTTGACCGACGACGTGGTCGCCCTGCTCGACCACCTCGGCATCGAGCGCGCCGTCGTGGGCGGGATGTCGCTGGGCGCCAACGTCACCCTGCAATTGGCGCTGCGCCACCCCGAGCGGGTGCGGGCGATGATCCTCGAGATGCCGGTGTTCGCACGCGGCCTCCCGATCGGACGTCCCGCGTTCACCGCGCTGTCGTGGTTCTTCGGCGCCGCCGCGCCGGTGTTCGACGTCCTGCGCCCGGGGCTGTCGCGCGTGCCGCTGCCCGAGGGCGCACACGAGTTGTTCCAGCTCCGTGAGATCCTCACGGCCGATCATCGGGCCGCGGTCGCGCTCCTCCGCGGCCTCTTGCAGGAGGAGGCGCCACCCGACGACGCCGAGACGCTGCGGCGGCTCACGATGCCGGCGCTCGTCGTCGGGCACGGCGGCGACCCACTCCACGTGCTCGACGACGTCATCGACGTGGCCGAGCGCATGCCCGACACCACGCTCGTCACCGCGGCGTCGTTCTTCGACTTCCGCGTGCGACCCGGTCGTCTGGCAGAAGAGGTCCGCGCCTTCTTCGACCGGAACGACCTCTGAGCACCAGGCAACTCGCGACGTTGCGCTATCTCTTCGTCGCGCCGCGCTGACGGCTGACCTCGAACAGCGCGAGGGCGCCGGCGGCCGCGACGTTCAACGAGGCCACGCGACCGGCGAGGGGAACCCGGACGACGACATCGCACCGTTGCCGGGTCAGCCGCGACAGGCCCGCGCCCTCTGCGCCCAGCACGAGGATCAACGGCTCCGTGGCGAGCGTCAGCCCGAACAGGGTCTCCTCGCCCGCCGCGTCGAGCCCGACCACCCACACTCCGAGCTCCCGCACCCGCGCGAGCGCGGCAGGGATGCCCGCCACCAGGGCCATCGGCAGGTACTCCACCGCGCCGGCCGCGGCCTTGGTCACCGTCGCGGTCACGTGCACCGCCCGATGACGCGGCACCACCACACCCGTGACGCCCGCTCCCTCGGCCGACCGCAACAGCGCGCCCAAGTTCTGCGGATCCGCCACCCCGTCGACGGCGAGGAGGAACGGCGCGTCGCCCGGCCGGCACAGCTCGTCGAGGTCGGTCGGCTCCAGGGGATCGGCGTGGGCGAGCACGCCCTGCGGGGCGGTCGTTCGCGCCTCCCCGTCGAGGCGCCCCCGGCTCACCCGCTGGACGCGCACGTGCGCGCCCCGGGCCCGGTCCTCGATCTCGCGGAGGATGCCGGCATCGTCGAGGCCCTCGGCCATCCAGACGTCGCGCGTCCGCCGGCGGCCGGCGCGCAACAGCTCGAGGACGGCTCGACGCCCTTCGACCTGCTCGCCCCCCAGGTTGCGGCGGGAGGGAGCGCTCACCCGCGCTCGACCAGCGCCACCGCCCAGCACGCCACGCCCTCCGCGCGCCCGAGCGCGCCGAGGCCCTCGGGCCGCTTGGCCTTCACCGTGACGTCGGCGCCGACCACGTCGCCCATGCGCCTCTGCATCTGCTCGCGATGCGGGGCGAGGCGGGGCGCCTCGAGGAGCACCGCGCAGTCCACGTTGACCGCGTGCCAGCCCGCCGACCGCAGATCGTCGACGACGCGCGCGAGCAGCGAGACGCTGTCGGCACCGGCCCACTCCGGGTCGGTGTCGGGGAAGCGGCCGCCCAGGTCGCCGAGGCCTGCCGCGCCGAGCAGGGCGTCCGCGACCGCGTGCGCGATCACGTCTGCGTCACTGTGACCGGCCAGGCCGCGCTCGCCCGTCACGTGCACACCGCCGAGGACGAGGGGACGACCGGGGTCGTCCGAGAACCGGTGCACGTCGAACCCGAGGCCGACGCGGACGCTCACGGTCGGCTCGCGATGCGGGCAACGCCGACGCGCGCGAGCTCGAGGTCGTGCGGCGTCGTCAGCTTCGCGTTCACGGCATCGCCGGGAACGACGACCACACGACCACCCGCGGCCTCGACCAGCGCGGCGTCGTCGGTGTCGTCGCCACCGGACGCGTGCGCGGCGCGCAGCACCGAGGCGACAAATGCCTGCGGGGTCTGCACGGTCACCAGCTCCGAGCGATCGAGCGTCGCGACGACCGCGCCCGCGTGCACGCGCTTGACCGTGTCGGTGACGGGCAGGCCGGGCACCGCACCGTCGGCACCCGCGGTGACCGCGGCGACGACCGACTCGAACAACGCGACCGGGGCGAGCGGCCGGGCGGCGTCGTGCACGACCACGACCTCGGCATCGTCAGGGACGACAGCCAACCCGGCGCGCACGGACGCCGACCGCGTCGCGCCGCCCGGCACCACCACGTCGGCGCCGGGCTCGTGGGTCCTCGCGTCCGCGTCCGGCACCACCACCACGACGCCGCCGGCCACCGAACGGGCGGCGTCGACCGCCCAGTCGAGGACGCGCCGGTCACCGAGCATCTCGTACTGCTTCCGGGCGCCGAATCGGGTGCCGCTCCCCGCCGCGACCACCACCGCCCACACGAGAGGCATGGGCCGCTCTCCCGGAGCGGCTGTGCCCGTGGGCCGCTCTCCCGGAGCGGCGGCCGTCACGCGGCGACGACAGCGGCGAAGAGCATGCGCCCGACCGACGTCTGCACGTTGGAGGTGATGCGCACGTCGACCTCACGGCCCACCAACCCGGCCGCCTCGCCCACCACCACCATCGTCCCGTCCTCGAGGAAGCCCACGCCCTGCCCCGGCTCTCGTCCCTCCCGGCTGATCGGGAGGCGCACGACCTCACCCGGCACGAGGACCGGGCGGAGGCCGTCGGCCAGCCTATTCAGGTTCAGGCAGGCGACGCCCTGGAGCTCGGCGACCCGTTGCAGGTTCGCGTCGGTGGTGAGCAGGCCGGCCTGTAGGCGTCGGGCGAGCGCGACGAGCTTGGCGTCGATGGCCTGGATCTCGGGCACCTCGTCGTCGATCACGTGGATCCCGATGTGGCCGTCGCGCTGGAGGGCGTCGAGCACCTCGAGCCCGCGCCGGCCCCGGCGCCGGCGCGCGGGATCGGCCGCGTCCGCGATGCCCTGGAGCTCGTCGAGGACGAACCGGGGCACGAGCAGGTCGCCGTGCAGGAAGCCCGCCTCCGCCACGGCGAGCGCCCGACCGTCGATGACCGCGCTCGTGTCCACCAGCAACGTCTCGGGCGCGCGACCGGACCCGTAGCGGGACACCGTGGCCAGCGGCCGGGTCGAGAGCCCCGCCATCCCGAGCAGCTGCTCGCTCTTGGCGGCACCGAGCCGGAAGCCCGCGAACATGCCGATCCACACCAACAACCCGAGCAGCGGCCATCCCAACACACCCGGGAGCAGGACCACGGCCGGCACGCCGAGCAGGGCGAAGGGAACCGACAGCACGCCTGCGCCCAGCGCCCCCGCGAGCAGTTGGGCCGCGGGCGCCCGTTCGACGCGTCGCTCGACCGCGCCCATCGTCCGGTTGAGCAGCCGGCCGACGATGCCTCCCGCCACGTAGCCGATGCAGGCACCGAGCGTGGCGCCGAGCACCGCCGAGCCCTCCGCCGGCGCGGTCGCTCCCCCCTTCGCCAGCTCGAAGCCGGCAGTGGTGAAGAGGAAGACGATCAGGAGGCGGGCGATCTCGACGAACATGGGAGCGGAGGACGGCGCTCCCTCTCTATCGACCGGCCCGAGGGCCCCCTGAAATTGCGCGAACGGGTGGGCCCGGCCTACGGCAGGGCTTCGTCGAGACGCTGCTCGGCTTCCTCTTCCGAGACGTTGATCGCGAAGGTGAGCTCGGACACGAGGATCTGGCGGGCCTTGGTGAGCATGCGCTTCTCACCCGCCGACAGGCCCTTGTCCTTCTCGCGGATGGACAGGTTCCGCACCACCTCGGCCACCTGGTAGATGTCGCCCGACTTCAGCTTCTCGACATGGTTCTTGAAGCGCCGGGACCAGTTCGTCGGCATGCGCGCTTCCTTCTTGCGCAGCACTGCGAAGACCTCCTCGACCTCTTCGTCGTTGATGACTTCGCGCAGGCCGACCTCCTCGGTGTTGTCGGCCGGGACCATCAGGGTGAGGTCACCGTACGCAAGCCGGAGGACGAGATACTCACGGTTCGACCCGAAGACATCGCGCTCCTCCCTGCGCTCGATGACGGCAGCGCCGTGATGGGGGTAGACAACTTTGTCTCCGACGTCAAAAGGCATAGCTCTCCCAAGGGCGGTACAGCGGTGGGTACCTCTCCAGAGTGCCACCGAATCGCCGGGTGGGCCAACTTGACCACGCGGTCCGGCGGGGGGGAACGTGACGCCCGCATGGTCGACATGTCGATGCTGTCCACCACCCGGCTCTTCCAGGGGTTGCCCCCGGATGCGGTTGCCGCGGTCGCAGCCGGCTCGTCGGTCCGGCGCCTGCGGCGCCACGACGTCGTGTTCGAGGAGGGCGACCTCGCGAGCGAGCTGTTCCTGGTGCAGGAGGGCCTGATCGCCATCGCCAACAAGTCGTCCGACGGGCGAGAGTCGGTCGTCGCATTGATGGAGCCGGGCGACCTGTTCGGCGAGATCAGCCTGTTCGACGGGCTCGGCCGGTCGGCCGCGGCTCGGGCCCTGGAGGACTCGACCGTGCTCGCCGTGCAGTACGACGACGTGCGCCGCACGTTCGACGCCGACCCGACGCTGCTCTGGAGGGTGGTCGAGCTCCTCGCCACCCGCCTGCGCACCACCGACGAGGCCCTGGCGGACAGCGTGTTCCTCGACGTCCCGGGGCGCACCGCCAAGCGCCTGCTCGAGCTGGCCGGCGCGGGCGACGAGTTCCAGCTGCCGGTGACCCAGGAGGAGCTGGCGGGCATGGTGGGAGCGTCTCGCGAGCGCGTGAACAAGGCCATCTCCGCCTTCGTGCGGCTCGGCTGGCTCGAGCAGCGCGAGCGGCGGTACCGGATCGTGGACCGGGAGCAGCTCAGCCGCCGGTCGCAGTAGTCACGCGGCTCAGCCGTTCAGGAACTCCGCGGCGCGGCGCCACGCGTCGGCCGCGTCCGCGGCCCGGTGCGCCGGGCGGTCCGGGTCGTGGGCGAAGCCGTGCTCGGCCCCCGGATAGCGCACCACCGTGACGTTCGGGAGCGCGTCGAGCGCGGCGACGTCGTCGGCCGGTGTCCAGACGTCGCGCTCGCCGATGATCGCGAGCACCGGGCACGCCTCGGGACCGCGCAGCGCGTCGAGGGGCTCGCCGTGGCCGGGCCCTCGCCACCTGTCGGGCACACGGATCATCCCGTAGAAGGCGACCGCCCGCTCGAATCGAGGCGTCGCGCCCCCGACGTTTCCCGCGGCCTTCAAGGCGTACATGCCGCCCATGCAGAACCCGATCACCGCGACCCGATCGCATCCAGTGGCGACCGCCGCCTCGCGGAGCGCGCCCAGCTGACGCTGGTCGTCGAGGCCGGCCATCGCAGCCATGCGCTCCTCGAGCGTCATCGCCTCGCGGCCGGGAAAGGGCTCGGGCGCGCAGACCGTCCAACCCTGCTCCGCGGCGAGGCGCGCGCAGAGGTCGTCGAACAGCTGACGTAAGCCACCCATGTCGGGATGCAACGCGACTCCCAGACCCGACGGCCGCTCGGGTCTCGCCAGCTCTGCGGGCGTGCCGGAGGGCAGAGTGATGCGCACGAGCCCGACTCAGCTCACGAGTACCGGTCGAGGATGCTGGTCTCGGCCAGCCGGGCGAGGCCCTCCTTGATGGCCTTGGCGCGCGTCTCGCCGACCCCCTCGACGTCGTCGAGGTCGGCGATCGTCGCGCGCATGATCTTCTGCAGGTTGCCGAAGCGCTCGACGATCCGCTCGATGACGCTGTCGGGCAGCCGGGGGATCTTGGCGAGAAGGCGGTAGCCGCGCGGTGCGAGGCCCGAGTCGAGCTCGGCCGACTCGACGGGCAGGTGCAGCACCGACATCACCGACTTGAGGTCGACGAGCTCCTCGGTGCTGAGATCGGCCAGTGCCTCGAGCGCGTCGCCCAGGTGCCAGGCCTC